>JAEURL010000072.1 GCA_016789165.1 Anaerolineales bacterium
TGTATCGGCAGCTCTTCTCCGCCAAAGGGCAAAACCCCGCGCTCCTCGCGGAGGCCGAGAGTTTTCACAGCAGCCTGGACGACTTTGGTGCTAACCCGCCGCCGGTGCCGTACACCCTCCTCACGGCTGACCACCGGCCCACGGCGGTCGAGGTGCGCGAGTACCCGTGCGGGTTCAGCCAGAACGGCCTCTGCGATGATCAGATCCGGTTCAGCCTGGGTGATGGGACAGTGCCCTGGCTGAGCGCCGTGGCCGGCACCAACGCGCCCAACGGTTCGGCCGGCACCGTTTCGGTCTGCACCTTTCATCAGGACAGCCTCGGCGGGGAGGTTGAGCACAGCACGCTGCTCAGCGCTCCCGCCGTCATCATGGACGTCAAGCGCATTCTGCTCAACCTGGCGCCTGTGAATTGCGAGGGGCTGCCAGCGGCCGCCGGCCAGTCTGAGACGAGCGCTGGCGCTCCGGCCCCCTGGCTGCAGGTCACGGCCTGGGGCGATGTCAGTGCGGTTGTGCTGAACCAGGCCAATAACGCGCTGGGTTGGGTGAACGACGTCTTCACCAACACCCTCCCGGGGGCCGCCTATGTTGAAACGGACGGCGGCCTATCGCTGAGGTTGCCCGTATCGGCCACCTATACGCTGACGCTTCGTTCCCTGGCCGCGCAATTCGTGTTGGTGCGCGTGACGGACTACCGCGCGGCCGGGCCGGGCGAGGTCTTCAATCCCTACCAGAGCGCGGTTTTCATAGAGGTCCCCCTGGTCGTCAGCGGCACGGCGCAGCTGTCCCTGGACGACGCGGCCGGCCTCGCCGGCCTCCAGTTGCAGCTCTTCGATGCCCAGGGGGCGCCGGCCGCCGCGCTGCCCCCCACCAGCCTTTTGGATCAGCCGCAGGCTCAGGATTACACCCCGCCGCTGACTACTATGGCCGTGCAGGGGACCCAGACCGCTTTCGCGGCCTATACCGGCCCTGTTACGGTGACCCTGTCCGTGGCCGACTCCGGGGTTGGCGTCCTGGCCACCGACTACAGCCTCGACGCCGGGCAGACCTGGCAGGCGTATACGGCGCCCTTGGTCGTCGTGGCTGAGCAGGTGCCAGTCGTCTGGGCGCGTTCTATGGACCTGGCCGGCAATCAGGAGTATCCGGGGGTCAGCCAGCGGCTGCAGCCCCTGCGCCTCTATCTGCCGATAGTCGGCCGCTGAAAGCCGGGCTGTGGCCGGCCGGCACCACAGGGCGCCCGTGGCGGCGATTGGCGCCGGGCGCCAATAAAAAAAGCGCGGGCCGTGCGGCCCGCGCCCTGGCAGCGGCTGAGCGGCCGGCCGGCTTTACGGCTGGGGGACCTGCCAATCCTGGCCCAGGATGACGCGCACGTCGACCGAGCTGTTGGGATCGGCGCCGTTGACCACGCTGGCGACGTTGAAGGTGCGCGCCAGCCAGCGCGTGGTGTAGGGCTTGCCGGTGTAGTCCACGATCACGGTGCCGGTGTAATCGGAGCGGTCGGCGGTGTCGAAGTTGACGACGTTGACGCCCTGGCCCTGCAGCCATTCGGCCGTGGCGCGGGCCAACCCCTCGACGCCGGCCCCGTTCAGCACTTCCACTTTGGCCGCCTCCCCCTGCCGCAGGGCGGGGTCATCCTGGGCCGGCGCGGCCAGCGCGGCGGCCGGCCGGAAGAGCTCGTCGCGCAATTCGCGGATCTTGTCCCGCTGCGGCACCAGCACCTGCAGCCCATCGGGCGTGGTGTACTCCAACACATACTGGTAATCGATCACGGCCTGGGTGACGTTCTCGCGCGGGATGTCGGGCGCCAGCAGGGCCAGCGCCACGATCTGATCGAGCGTCAGGTCAGTCTGGATGCTCTCGTTCAGGGCCTGATAGAGCGTGGGCGCCTTGAGCAGCAGCTGCGGCAGCATGTCCAGGCTGACCACCTTGTCACGGACGGCCATCACCACCTGTTGCTGGCGGCCGGCGCGGGCCACGTCCGAGGAGTCGTGGCGTGTGCGCGCGTACCGCAACGCATCGTGCCCGTTGAGGTGCTGGCGGCCGGCTGGCAGGTAGAAGGGCTCGTAGCCGTACGAGCCGTCCGGGTACCAGGGGTCGTCGATGGCGGTCGGGTTGTCCACCTCGATCCCGCCGATGGCGTCGATCAAGGCCTCAAAGGCGGTGAAATCCAGCCGCACGTAGTAGTTGATGGTGACGCCCAGGTTGTGTTCCACGGTCCGCACGGCCAGGGCCGGCCCGCCGCCGGGGTAATTGAAGGCGTCGCCCTTGAAATTGGCCTCCGTGATCTTGGCGTTATCAAAGCCCGGAATCTCCACCCACAGGTCGCGGGGGATGGACAGGATTACGGCCGATTTCGCCACCGGGTCCAGCGACAGGATCATGATCGAGTCGGTCCGGAAGGCGCGGTCGGTGTCGCCGCTGCGCCGGTCGATGCCCAGGAGCAGGATCGTCACCCGGTCCGCGCCCGTCCATTTCTGCGGGACGATCGGGTTGGGGGCCGGCGCCCCGCCGTTGTTTGAACCGGCCCCGGTGCCGGTCTGGACCTGTCCGCCGGAGCTGGCCGGCGGCCCGCCGGCGCTCTGCCCCGTGATCTGCCAGCCGGCCACAAAATCGCGCACGCTGGTGAAAACCAGATAGGCCGCCAGCCCAGTGGCCAGCACGAACAGGCCGATTAGCGCGCCAATGCCCCAGCTGGGCAGCAGGGGCTCACGGCGGCGCCGGTTCGGGCGCGGAGTCGGGCGCGGGGGCGGAGTCATAGGGTTGCGTTCCTGATGGCCGGAACGGCTTGATCCAATAGCCATAATGTCCTCATTGGGCTCAATCGTTGCCCAGACGATTCTTTGGCTATGCAAGTTCCTGGCCGAAGGGGATTATAACAAAGCGGGCCGGCGCTCACCCTGGCCGGCTGCCGCGGCTGAACGGTGCGGCGGCCTGACCTTCAGCCCGCCAATTCCGCCCAATCATCCAGACGGGCCGCGATCTCGGCCTCCAGCCGGGCGTACTCGGCGCCCAGCTCGCTGGCCCGCCCCACGGCCAGGCCCGGCCGATCCAACTCCCGGCTGACCTCGGCTTTGCGTTTCTCCAGGGCGTCGATCTGGGCTTCCAGTTCGGCAATCCGGGCCGCGCGCTTCTGGGCCTCGTTCTTGGACAGGCGGGCCGGCGCGGCCTCGGCCGCTTTCTCCGCCGGTCTTTCCCCCTTGGGTCGAGGCCCGTCCGCCGGGGTTTTGGGGCTGGGGCCTGGGGCTGTGAGCGCCGCGCCCTCCCGCCAGGCCGCGTATTCGCTCCAGCTGCCGGCGAAGACCCGCAGTTGGCCGTCGTCCGGGTCCACCACCCAGATCTGCGTCGCCAGATCGTCGATCAGATAGCGGTCGTGGGAGACCAGCAGGATGGTGCCGTCAAACTCGTCCAGCACCGCCTCCAGGATTTCCTGAGACGGGATATCCAGGTGGTTGGTGGGCTCGTCCAGGAGCAATAGATTGGCTCCGCTCAGGGCGAGCTTGGCCAGGGCCAGCCGGCCGCGCTCGCCGCCGGAGAGCACGCTGACGGTCTTGAAGACGTCGTCCCCGCTGAACAGGAACTTGCCCAGGTAATCGCGCGCCTGGCCGGGCGCCATGTCCTGGGCGGTGCGGATCTCCTCCAGCACGGTGCGCTCCGGATGCAGGCCCTCGTGGGCCTGGGCGAAGTAGCCGATCTTCAGGCTGCTGCCGAGCTTCACGCGGCCGGCCAGCGGCGGCACCTGGCCGAGCAGGGTCTTGAGAAACGTGGTCTTGCCGGCGCCGTTCGGGCCGATTAGGGCCGCGCACTCCCCGCGCCAGAGCAGCAGGTCCGGCACCTCGAAGAGCACCCGGCCGTCGTCCTGGTAGCCCACGGCCAGGCCGTGCGTCTCCGCCACCCGGTCGCCGGAGCGCAGGTCACTCACCAGGCGCAGCTTGATGGTCTGGGATTCGGCCGGCCGCCGCGCCATCTCGGCCGGCGCGCTCATCAGGCGCTCCAGCCGGCGCAGCCGACCTTTGGCCTGGCGCGTGTTCTGGCCGGCCATGTTGCGCCGGATGAAATCGAGCTCTTTGGAGATGAAGGCCTGCTGGGCCTCGAACTCGGCCAGCTGCCGGGCGCGGCGCTCATCGCGCTGGAGCAGGTAAGCGGAATAGTTGCCGCGGTACTCGGCCAGCTGCGCCGGCCCGCCGCCGGGCGCCGGGTCCAGCGCCCAGATGTGCTCGGCCACCCGGTCCATGAAGTAGCGGTCATGGGAGACGATCAGGGCCGCGCCGCGCCACTCGCCCAGCCAGGCCTCCAGCCATTCCACGGCTTCGATGTCGAGGTGATTGGTGGGCTCGTCCAGGATCAACAGGTCCGGCTCTTCCAGCAGCAGCCGGCCGAGCAGGGCGCGCGTCTTCTGGCCGCCGGAGAGCTGGCGCAGGGGCCGGCCGTGCTCCTCGGGCGTGAAGCCCAGGCCGGCCAGCACGCGCTGGATCTTGGGCTCGTAGGCGTAGCCGCCGGCCGCCTCGAATTGGTGCTGGAGCTGGCCGTACTTCTCCAGCAGCGCGGCGTGATCGGGCCGCGGGGCCTGCGCCAGGCGGGCCTCCAGTTGGCGCAGCTCGGCCTCGGCGGCGCGCAGGGCCGCGAAGGGCGTCAGCATCTCCTGCCACAGCGTGTGCTCGGCCACGCCGGCGTCGAAGCTGGCCTCCTGCGGCAGATAGCCCACCCGCACGCCGCGCGCCCGCTGAACCGTGCCCTGGGTGGGCTCGTCCAGGCCGGCCAGCACGCGCAGCAGCGTGGTCTTGCCGGAGCCGTTGGGGCCCACCAGCGCCACCCGCGCGCCGTGCGGCAGGCTGACGGCGACCGCGGTGAAGATGTCGACGGCGCCGAAGGCTTTGGCCAGCCCCGTCCCGATCAGCAGCGACATCGCGCCAGCTCAGGGCTTGACGGCCCGGGTGGCGAGATACGAGGGCAGGTATTCGCCGATGATGATGTCGCGGTGCCGATCCTCGTACAGCGCGGTCAGGTGGAAGCCGGCCGCCAGCTGCCCGCCGATCTGATCCTCCAGGCTGTGGCTGTGCTCCAGCGGGAGGCCGGCGTCCAGGAAGCGCTGCCGCTCTTCGGGCGGCAGGTCCTTGAGATCGGCGTAGGGCAGCTTGAAGCGCACCTCCAGCCGGCCCTGCTCGGCGGCGGGGAAATCAAACAGGTAGAAGGCCGGGTTCATGAAGCCGGCCAGCAGGACGCCGCCGGGGCGCAGGACGCGGTAGGCCTCGCGCCAGACCGGGCGCACGTCGGCCGCGAACAGGTTGGAGACGGGATGGAAAATCAGGTCGAAGCTGGCGTCCGCGAAGGCGCTCAGATCGGCCATGTCGCCCAAGACCGTGGTCAACTCCAGGCCGTCGCGCTCGGCCACCTGGCGGTCGCGCGCCAACTGGGTGGGGGAGTTGTCCAAGACGGTCACCCGCGCGCCGGCCGCCGCGAAGAGCGGCGCCTGCTGGCCGCCGCCGGAGGCCAGGCCGAGCACGTCCCGGCCGGCCAGCGGCGGGAACCACTCGCGCGGCACCGGCTTGTTCTCGGTCAGCAGCACGCTCCATTCGCCGCGCCGGGCGGCCGCGATCTGTTCGGGCGTAACCGGCACGGTCCAGCGGTTGCCCTGCGCCACCTGGCGGTCCCAGGCGGCGCGGTTGTAGGCGCGCACGTCGATGGTCATGGGAAAAGGTCCTGCTTTCAGCGGAAATCACGCGGACAGCGGGCGGATTATAGCAGGCGGCCGGCCGGCCTTTGGGCTATAATCGCCGGCGTGCAAGACGATTCCGCGCAAGCGCTGAGCCTCACGCTGGCCGCCTGGGCACTGGCCATCCTGGGCTGGGGCGGCCTGGCCGGGCTGATCATCAACGTTGACCCGCGCGTCGGCCCGCTGCCGATCTGGGGCTTTTTTGTCCTGTGGCTGATGGCCTTCACGGGGACGGCGGTGCCGTTTGTGGCTTACCTCAACCGCCGCTTCAGCCGCGAGCCCGCGCCCCCCAACGTCATCCTGCGCCAGTCGCTCTGGGTGGGCCTGTTCATGGCCACCGGCGCCTGGCTCCAGCGCAGCAGCCTGCTCAGCTCGGCCACGGCCGGCCTGCTGCTGATCGCCCTGGTCGGCGTGGAATGGTTCCTGCGATTGCGCGAGCAGGCGCAGTGGGCGCCGGACCAGCCGCCTCCCGATGAGCCTGCGTGACCTTCCTTCAGTCGACAAATTACTCGGACAGGCCGGCGACCTGGTGGCCGCCTACGGCCGCCCGCTGACCACCCAGGCGCTGCGCGAAGGCCTGGAGGCGGCCCGCGCCCGCCTGCTGGCCGAGCCCGGCCCGGCGCCGGCCAGCGCGGCGCTCCTGGCCGCGGCCGGCGCGCAGCTGGCCGCCCTCACCGCCCCCACCCTGCGCCCCGTGATCAACGCCACCGGCGTCATCCTGCACACCAACCTGGGCCGGGCTCCGCTCTCGCGCGCCGCGCTGGAGGCCGTCACACTGGCCGGCCAGGGCTACGCGACGCTGGAGTACGACCTGGAAAAGGGCGAGCGCGGCTCGCGCGCCACCCACGCCGAGCGCCTGCTCATCCGCCTGACCGGCGCGGAGGCCGCGCTGGTGGTCAACAATTGCGCCTCCGCCCTGCTGCTGATCCTCTCGGCCCTGGCGCGCGGCCGGGGGGTGCTCGTCTCGCGCGGGCAGCTGGTGGAGATCGGCGGCGGCTTCCGGGTGCCGGACGTCATGCGCCAATCGGGCGCGAAGCTGGTGGAGGTGGGCACCACCAATCGCACGCACCGGCGTGATTTCCAGGAAGCCCTGGACGAGCGGGTGGCCCTGATCCTGCGCGCCCACCATTCGAACTTCAAGATCCTGGGCTTCACGGCCGAGCCGGAGCTGGCCGAGCTGTGTGCGCTGGCGCGGCCCGTGGTGGACGACCTGGGCTCAGGGGCCTTGCTGGATACGGCCGCCTACGGCCTGGCCCACGAGCCGATGGTCCAGGAATCGGTGGCGGCCGGCGCGGCCGTGGTGGCCTTCTCCGGCGATAAGCTGCTGGGCGGGCCGCAGGCCGGCCTGATTGTCGGCCGCGCCGACCTGCTGGCCCGGATCAAGCGGCATCCGCTGGCGCGGGCCGTGCGCGCGGACAAAGTGACCCTGGCCGCCCTGGCGGCCACCCTGCTGCATTACCTGAAGGACGAAGCCGTGCGGGAGATCCCGCTCTGGCGCATGATCGCGGCCGCGCCGGATGACCTGCGGCGGCGGGCGGAAGGCTGGCGCGCGGCGCTGGGGGCCGGCACCGTGCTGGCCGGCGAGTCCACCATCGGCGGCGGCAGCCTGCCGGGCGAGACCCTGCCGACCGGGCTGCTGGCCCTGGCCGGGCGGGCGCCCAACGCCCTCGCGGCCCGGCTGCGGGCGCTGCCCCAGCCCATCATCGCCCGGGTGGGCGAGGGCCAGGTGCTGCTGGACCCGCGCACGGTGGCGGAGGCCGAGGAGCCGGCGCTGCTGGCCGGCCTGCGCGCGGCGCTGGGCGCCGGCTGAAGAGGATGATGGAAGACCAATTGCCCCCGGCAACCGATCACGCCGCCCTGCGCGCCTATCTCCAGCGCCTGGAGGCCAGCCTAAGCCTGGTGGAGCGCCGGCTCAAGCGCTTTGAGGAGGAGTTTGGCATGGACTCGGAGGAGTTCTACGCCAAGCTGCAGAACGCCGAACTGGACGAACGCGTGGAGTACGCGGAATGGGCCGGCGAGCACGAGATGCGCCTGCGCCTGACCAAACAGCGGGATGAGCTCAAGCGCCGGCTGCGCTGACGGCCGGCCTGGCGCGGGCGGCTTTTCAGCCACCGCCTTGTTTTCAAAGGAGCCCTCATGAAATCTGATCTCGACCAACTGATGGCCGAACGCGGCTATGCGGCCCTGCTGGTGAACGGGCAGTCGGCCAACAACCCGCCCATGTATTACCTCTCCAACGGCGTCATGATCGGCGAGCGCAGCCTCCTGGTGAAGCCGCGCGGCCAGGACCCGATCCTGCTGGTGAGCGGCATGGAGCGCGACGAGGCCGCCAAGTCCGGCCTGCGCGTGATCGACCTGGCCCAGTACCGCCTCACGGAACTGGTGAAGGAGGAGCGCGGCGACACCCTGCGGGCCTCGGCGCGCATGCGGGGCCGGATCCTGGCCGACCTGGGGGTGAGCGGGAAGGTGGCCGTCTACGGGCACGTGGATCAGGGCGCGGCGTACGCCTTGCTGAGCGCCGTGGAGGAGCTCAACCCCGGCCTGCAGATCGCGGGCGAATACGGCGAGACGGTCTTCCAGCAGGCCACGGCCACCAAGGACGCGGCTGAGGTCAAGCGCATCCGGGCGGTGGGCAAGCACACGGTGGCCGTCGTGGGCGAGACGGCCGAGTTTCTCACCTCCCACCGCGCCCAAGGCGAGTACCTGGTGAAGAAGGACGGGAGCCGGCTGCTGCTGGGCGAGGTCAAGGCCTTCATCAACCGCCGCCTGCTGGAGCACGGCGTGGTGGACGCGGAGGCCGGCACCATCTTCGCCCAGGGCCGGGACGGCGGCGTGCCGCACTCGCGCGGCGAGGCCCGCCAGCCCATGCGGCTCGGCCGCAGCATCGTCTTTGACATCTTCCCGGCTGAGCCGGGCGGCGGCTACTTCTACGACTTCACCCGCACCTGGTGCCTGGGTTACGCCCCGGATCACGTCCTGGAGGCCTACGAGCAGGTGCGCGAGATCTACGGCCAGCTGCTCAAGGCCCTCCAGCCGGGCGTGCCCTGCCGCGATTTCCAGACTATGGTGTGCGATTACTTCGAGGCCCGCGGCCACCCCACCATCCGCACCAACCCCGCCACCACCGACGGCTACGTGCACTCGCTGGGCCACGGCGTGGGCCTGTACATCCACGAGGCCCCCAGCCTGAGCGACCGGGCCGGCAATACCACCCGGCTGGCGCCCGGCCACGTGCTGACCGTGGAGCCCGGCCTGTATTACCCCGATCACCCTCAGGGCGGCTTCGGGGTGCGCCTGGAGGACACGGTCTGGCTTAACCCGCAGACCATGAAGTTCGAGATCCTGGCCCGCTACCCGTATGATCTGGTGCTGCCCATCAAAGGCGTGAAGGGCCGGGCCGCCCGGGCCACGGCCAAAGCCGCGCGTTAGCCCGCGAGCTGCCAGCCCATGCCCCGCATCCTGGCCCTCGAGACCTCCTGTGACGAAACCGCCGCCGCTGTGGTGGCGGACGGCCGGACGATCCTCTCCAGTGTGATCGCGTCCCAGGCCGCCCAACACGCGCCGTTTGGCGGCGTCTTCCCGGAGGTTGCTTCGCGCCTGCACATCGAGGTCATCGGCCCGGTGGTGCAGCAGGCGCTGACCGACGCGCACCTCGGCCTGAGCGATCTGGACGCCATCGGGGTGACGCGCGGCCCCGGCCTGCCGGGCTCGCTGGTGGTGGGCCTGAACACGGCCAAGGGCCTGGCGCTCGGCCGGGGGCTGCCGTTGATCGGCGTCAACCATCTGGAAGGCCACGTCTACTCGCTCTGGCTGGCGGAGGGCACCTTGCAGGGCGCGCCGAGCGCGGCCGAGCCGGCCTTCCCGGTGCTGGTGCTGATCGTCTCGGGCGGCCACACCGAGTTGATCCTGATGCGCGGCCACGGCCAGTACGAGCGGCTGGGCGGCACCCTGGACGACGCCGCCGGCGAGGCCTTCGACAAGGTGGCGCGCCTGCTGGGCCTGGGCTATCCGGGCGGGCCGGCCATCGAGCAGGCCGCCCGCGCCGGCAACCCGGCCGCCTTCAAATTCGGCCGG
>JAEURL010000106.1 GCA_016789165.1 Anaerolineales bacterium
GCTGGCCACGCGCGGCTCCAGCTCCTCCACCCGCTTGTTGGTGGTAACCACGGTGGGCAGCTTGGCGTTGTACCGGTAATTGAGCAGCTGATAGAGCTTCTCCACCGCCCAGGCCGTCGGGCTCTCGGTGCCCAGGTCGTCCAACACCAGCAGAGGGGCCTCGCGGATCTCGTCGAAACGCTGGTTGTAGGTGGTCTCGGCGCGCGGCGCGAAGGTCTCCCGCAGAAAGTCCAGCAGGTCCGGGACGTTCAGGAACAGGGCCGCGTGCCCGTGGCTCAGGGCGTGGTTGGCGATGGCGGCCGCCAGGTGGGTCTTGCCGCAGCCATAGGTGCCGGTGAGCAGCAGCCAGTGTTCAGGGTGCTCGGCGTAGGCCCGGCAGCGCTCGAAGGCGGAGCGGACGGTGGCCCGGGTGTCCGGGTCCGGGCTGACGCCATCGCTCAGGAAGTTCTCAAAGGTCTTGCCGGCCAGGCTCTCGATATTGCTGTCCGCGCGCAGCTGGGCGGCGCGCCGCATCTCCAGGTGCGGCAGCTGGCAGGTGCAAACCTGGACCTTGCCGAAGTTCGGGTGCGCGATCGGCAGGTCTTCGCGGATATAGCCCAGGCCGTGGCAGCGCGGGCAGTCCGGGTCGCCGACGCCGGCGTCCAGGCGGCGCGGAGCGGGGTCACTCATCGTCGGAGTCCGGGACGTTGGCGGCGTAGGGCAGGTAGCCGTCATAGCGGCTGAGGTCGGGGCCGGCCGCGGTTTCCGGCTGGATGTTGCGGCCTTCCGCCCGCATCCGGTCCAGCACGGCCAGGATGTACTTCCACTTGCGGATGTTGTTGCGCACCGCGATGCGGATGGCGTCCTCGATCCAGTCGGCCGGGTAGGTGGCCATGGCGTCGCGCAGCTCCTCGGCCAGCAGCGGCGTGAGCGGGCCGATATTCTGCTCGTAGAGCACGAACAGGTTGGAGCGCACGTGGCTGAGGGTGACCGTCCCGGTCAGGCTTTCGTCGGGCCGCCACTCGCCGGCGGTGAGCTTTTCCACCGCCTCGCGGCCCTTGGGCGAGTTCAGGAAGTACAGGTCGTGCCGGGCGGTGGCGTCCTCAATCGAGACGTACAGCAGGGTGCCGCGCGCCTCGGCCCGCTCCAAGGCGTCGTCCAGAATCTCACGCGCCTGGCGCGGTGAGCTGGACAGGCCGCGCAGGAAGAGCTCGTCGCGGGCGAAGTCCTCGCGGCGCAGGCAGCGGTATTTGCCCTCCATCAGGCTCAGGCGCCAGAAAGCGTAGAGCGTCACCTTCAGTTCGCCCAGGTGGTCGATGACCGGCAGCAGGTCGGTATAGAACGGCTCCGGGATCGGGACGGTTTTTAGTTTGCCCTCAGGAAATCCAGCAAAGCCCTGCATGGTTGTTATTCAGGGATCGGGCGGGCGGGATTAGGCGGGGCCAAACGGCTGCTCCCTAACTCCCAGGTCCTGATCCCTAGATTCCCAAACTTAATAACTCCGCAAATCCACCCGGGCCGCGTTCTCGAACTTGGCCAACTTCTCCAGGAAGACCAGTTCCACGCCGGAGTGGGTGGGGCCGTTGCGGTGCTTGGCCACGATGATCTCGGCGATACCGTGCTTGCCGGCCTCTTTCTCGGGGTCCGGGCGGTGGATGAACATGACGATATCGGCGTCCTGCTCCAGGGAGCCTGATTCTCTCAGGTCGGAGAGCATTGGGCGCTTGTCCTGGCGCTGCTCGACGGCGCGCGAGAGCTGGGCGCCGGCCAGCACCGGCACGTTGATTTCGCGCGCCAGCTGCTTGAGGCCGCGCGAGATCTGCGAGACCTCCTGGACGCGGTTGTCCTTGCTGCGGCCGTCGCCCTGCATCAGCTGCAGGTAGTCCACGATCACCAGGTCCAGCCCGAACTCCTGCTCCAGGCGCCGGCACTTGGCGCGCAGCTGGGCCGGCGTCAGGGCCGGCGTGTCGTCCAGGTAGATCGGGATGTCGCTCAACACGTCGGTGGCCTGGGTGAAGAGCGGCACCTCTTCGTCGCGCAGCTGGCCCAGGCGCAGGCGCTGCGAGTCAATGCCCGTCTCCTGGGACATCAGGCGCTGCACCAGCTGCTCGTTGCCCATCTCCAGCGAGAAGATGGCCACGCGCTTGCGGTGCAGCTGGGCCGCGTTCTTGGCCACGCTGAGCATGAAGCCCGTCTTCCCGGAGCCCGGCCGGCCGGCGATGATCAGCAGGTCCGATTTCTGCAGGCCGCCCAGGACCTTATCCAGGTCGATGAAGCCGGTGGGCACGCCGAACAGCTCGCCCTGGTGCTCCAGGCGGTACTCCACCTGCTTGTAATACTCGCCCAGCACCTCCCCAATGTGCTTGAGGTCCTTGTTCAGGCGCTGCTCGCTGACGGCGAAGACCGTGGTCTCGGCCTCGCCCACCACCTCCTGGATGTCGCGCGCCTCGTCGTAGGCCAGGCGCGCGATCTTGGAGGCGGCCTCCAGCAGGTTGCGGCGCATGGCGTCGCGCTGGACGATCCGGCCGTAGGCCTCGGCATGGACGGAGGTGGGGACGGCGTTGAGCAGCTGGGCCAGGTAGGCGGCGCCGCCGGCCTCGTCCAGCTGGCCGCGCCCGCCCAGCGCCTGGGAGACCGTCAGCACGTCCACAGACTGGCGCTGATCGTGCAGGTGCGCGAAGGCGTCCCAGATCCAGCGGTGCTTGATCAGGTAGAAGTCGTCCGGCTTGAGGAAGCCGGCGACGTCGTAGTAGGCCTCGGGGTTGATCAGGATCGACCCCAGGACGGCTTGCTCCGCCTCCTGCGAGTACAGGGCGGTGCGCAGGGCCGCCGGCCCCAGGTCGAGGGGTTCGGTGTCAGCCATGCCGGATCGGTTGCGGTGCGTGTGACAAAAAGGCCAGGCCGGGGCGGGTTACCCGGGGCCTGGCCGGATGAGTGCGCCGTGCGGGCGCGGAGCGGGCCAGCCGCTCAATTCTCCGGCTTGTCCTTGCCGGCCAGGTCGTCCAGGTCCAGAGTATCCAGGAAGTCTTTGAAGGCGTCCAGCTTATCGTCCGCGCCGCCGGGCGCCGCGGCCGGCGCGCCCTCCTCTTCCACTTCGGCCTCCGGCTGGACCGCGGCCTTCTCCATCACGGCGTCCTCGATGTAGACGGGCACGCGCAGGCGCACGGCCAGGGCCAGGGCGTCCGACGGCCGCGAGTCGATCTCCAGGTGCCGGCCGTTGGCCTCCATCACGATGCGCGCGTAGAAGACCTCGTTCTTCAGCTCGGAAATGACGATGTGCTCCACCTCCGCGCCCAGGTCCGCGATGACGTTCTTCAGCAGATCATGGGTGAGCGGACGGGGGACTTCCACTTCCTGCAGGGTGACCGTAATCGCGTCCGCCTCGCACGGGCCGATCCAGATCGGCAGATAGCGGTCGCCGTCTACATCTTTCAAGATGACGACGCGGTGCTGAGACATCAGGCTGACGCGGATGCTGTCGATGGTGACTTCGACCATGCGCACTTAACCTCGGCGGTGGGTGCGGAGGATTCTAGCACAAAGGCCGGCCCGCGAACAATGGCGGCCGGCCGGCGCCAGGCCGTAGTCTTCTTTTTAAAGTCCGGCGGGCCGCTTATGGGTATAATTGACGTTTGCACGCCGCTCTGGTTCATCTGTTCTAGGCCGCCGGCTCCGCCGCGAGCCGCGGCCCCGCGAAGGTGTCCTATGCCCCGAGACAAAATCGTCGTTGTCGGCGCGCGCGAGCACAACCTCAAGAACATCACGGTCGAACTGCCGCGCGATCAATTCGTGGTCATCACCGGCCTCTCGGGCTCGGGCAAATCCTCCCTGGCCTTCGACACCATCTTCGCCGAGGGCCAGCGCCGCTACGTGGAGAGCCTCTCCGCCTACGCCCGGCAGTTTCTGGGCCAGATGGAGAAGCCGGACGTGGACCGCATCGACGGCCTGAGCCCGGCCGTCAGCATCGACCAGAAGGGCGTCAGCCGCAACCCGCGCTCGACGGTGGGCACGGTGACCGAGATCTACGATTACCTGCGCCTGCTCTTCGCGCGCGTGGGCGTGCCGCACTGCCCCAAATGCGGGCGCGAGGTGAAGAGCCAGAGCGCCGAGGAGATCGTCGAGGCCGTGCTGGCCGGCTCCGGGCCGGCCGGCCGCAAGATCCTGGTGCTGGCCCCGGTGATCAAAGAGCGCAAGGGCCATCACCAGCCCGTCTTCGAGGACCTGCGCAAGAGCGGCTACACGCGCGCCCGCGTCAACGGCGAGGTGCGCGACCTGGCCGACGAGATCGAGCTGGAGCGCTACAAGCAGCACACCATCGAAGCGGTGGTGGACCGGCTGGTGGTTCCGGCCGAGCCGGACGGCGAGTTCCGCAGCCGGCTGACCGACAGCGTGGAGACCGCGCTCAAGCTAGGCGGCGGCACGCTGGTGATCAACGACCTGACGGCCGGCGAGGATCGGCTGTTCTCCGAGAACTTCGCCTGTCCCTTCGACGGGATCAGCCTGCCCGAGATCGAGCCGCGCACCTTCTCCTTTAACACCCCGCACGGCGCCTGCCCGGACTGCCAGGGCCTGGGCGTCCGGCTTGAGATCGACCCCGAGCTGATCATCCCCAACCGCGAGCTCTCGATTGAAGACGGCGCCTTGGCCGTGATGGAGTGGCGCAGCCAGGAGGAGGGCAAGGGCGGCTACTACTGGCAGACCCTGGAGGCCGCCGCGCGGTATTTCAACGTGCCGCTGGATGTGCCGGTGAAGAAGCTGCGCCCGGAGCAGCTGAACCTGATCCTGTACGGCTCCAAGGACGAGAAGGTGCCGGTGCGCTACGTCTCGCGCGACGGCCGGCAGGCCACCTGGGAGACCGTCTACGAAGGCATCATCCCCAACCTCAAGCGCCGCTACGACGAAACCACCTCGGAGTACATCCGCGAGAAGATCCAGGGCTACATGTCCGAACGGCCGTGCGAGGCCTGCGGCGGGGCGCGCCTGCGCCAGGAGGCCCTGGCCGTCACCATCGGCGCCGGCGGCGAGGCCGTGAATATCCTGACGGTCACGGGCTGGGCGGTGCTGCACACGCTGGAGTGGGCGCGCGGCCTGAAGAACGGGCTGAGCCCGCGCGACCAGAAGATCGCGGCCCAGATTCTGAAAGAGATCATGGCCCGGCTGCAGTTCCTGGTGGATGTGGGGCTGGATTACCTGACCCTCAGCCGCACGGCGGCCACCCTGTCCGGCGGCGAGGCCCAGCGCATCCGGCTGGCCACCCAGATCGGCTCGCAGCTGATGGGCGTGCTGTACGTGCTGGATGAGCCCAGCATCGGCCTGCACCAGCGCGACAACGCCCGGCTGATCCGGACCCTGCAGAACATGCGCGACCTAGGCAACACCCTGCTGGTGGTGGAGCACGACGACGAGACCATTCTGGCCGCGGACTGGGTGGTGGACCTGGGGCCGGGGGCTGGCGAGCACGGCGGCAAGCTGATCTTCGAGGGCACCGTGCCCCAGCTGCTCAAGGACAAGAAATCGCTGACGGGGGCCTATCTCTCTGGCCGGCTGAAGATCGAGACGCCGGCTGAGCGCCGGGCCGGCAACGGCCAGCACCTGATCGTGCGCGGCGCGCGGGAGAACAATCTCAAGAACATCGACGTGGACATCCCGCTGGGCAAGTTCGTGTGCCTGACGGGCGTCTCCGGCTCGGGCAAGAGCTCGCTGCTGGTGGAAGTGGTCTACAAGCGCCTGGCCCAGCTGCTGCATGGCGCGCACGAGCACCCCGGCGCGCACGGCGGCCTGGAGGGCTGGGAGAACATCGACAAGATCATCAACATCGACCAGAGCCCCATCGGCCGGACGCCGCGCAGCAACCCGGCCACCTATGTGGGCCTGTTCGACGAGATCCGCAGCCTGTTCACCGAGCTGCCAGACGCCAAGGTGCGCGGCTACACATCCGGGCGCGTCTCGTTCAACGTCAAGGGCGGGCGCTGCGAGGCCTGCCAGGGGCAGGGGCAGGTGCAGATCGAGATGCAGTTCCTGCCCGACATCTTCGTGCCGTGCGAGGTCTGTCACGGCGCGCGCTACAACCGCGAGACCCTGCAAGTGCGTTTCAAGGGCAAGCACATCGCCGAGGTGCTGGATCTGACGGTGGACGAAGCGTTGGAGTTCTTCGAGGCCCAGCCGGTCCTCAAGCGCAAGTTGGCCACGCTCAGCGAGGTGGGCCTGGGCTACATCCACCTGGGCCAGCCGGCCACCACCCTCTCGGGCGGCGAGGCCCAGCGCACCAAGCTGGCCAAGGAGCTCTCGCGCCGCTCGACGGGCAAGACCCTGTACGTGCTGGACGAGCCGTCGGTGGGCCTCCACGCCGCCGACGTCCACAAGCTGGTGGAAGTGCTGCAGCGCTTTGTGGACGAGGGCAACACGGTGCTGATCATCGAGCACCACATGGACATCATCAAGGTCGCGGACTGGCTGATCGACCTGGGGCCGGAGGGCGGCGAGCGCGGCGGCCACCTGGTGGCGGAGGGGACGCCGGAGCAGATTGCGCGCGTCAAAGAGAGCTATACCGGGCAGTTCCTAAAAAAGCACCTGGCCGGCCCGAGCGGGAACGGCAAGAGGAAGTAACCCCCGACTGCGGCCGGCAAGGC
>JAEURL010000108.1 GCA_016789165.1 Anaerolineales bacterium
GCCGCGATCTTGATCAGCACTTCGTCGTCTTTAGGGGCGGGGGTGGGGATCTCGGCCGGCTGCAGGACAGCTGGTGATCCGTAGGTGTGGCGCACAATGGCTTTCATGGTCGGCTCCTATTGGTTGGTATCCAGCGATTGAATTGAGATGATCGGCAAACCCAGATCTCTGAGCTTGGTGAGCACGCCGTGCAGGGCGGCCTGGTCAGCCAGCGGACCTTCCAATAAGGTCGTTCCGGCTGGTTCGGGGGTGAGGGTCAGCCCGTCAAACCACTCGGCCCAGCGCGGATCGAGATGGCCCTTGATGCGAATGGCGTAGCGTTCACGCGCGTTTGGCCCGGGCGGGCCCGTGTTTGAGTCGCTCATCACCCGGCTCCTTACCGCTCCGCCTTCAGGGCCAGGGCGTTGGCGGCCGTGGTGCGGGCGCGCTGGGCCGGCAGCCGGCGGATGGCCCACTCGGCCACGGCCAAGTTGATGATCCAGCCCGCGCCCAGCGCCAACGCGCGGCTCAGCTCGGTCTGCTGGCCGACCAGCAGGCTCTCGACTATGCCGGTCAGCACCTGCGTGCCGGCGCCCATGGCGAGCGCGTAGGCGCGCAGCATCCACGCGCGGTGATCCAGCACGGCGCGGCGCCGGAGGATGGCGTCAAAGCCCAGCCAGAGGGACACGACCATGCCGGACCCGAACACGAGCCGGACGGCATACACCAGGCCGCCCGAGTTGGGGGACGGCAGATAGAACAGCGTCATCCACAGCCCGGACAGCGCCACCAGCAGCCCGCCGACCGTCAGCACCCGCCCGGCCGCGCGGTGCCAGCCGAACCAGCGCCGCCGGTAGCCGGTCACGAACTGGAAAGCGCCCGCCAGCGCGTATCCGGCGGCGCTCACGATGTGGATGATGACGGGCAGGGGGGAAGCAAAAAAACGGGCGTCGTTCGGCGTAAGGGGGGTGCCGGTGGCCAGCGCCTGGAGGCGGAGAGCGCCGAAGATCAGCGGCACGGTGCTCAGCAGCAGCAGGCCGGCCAGCGTGAGCCACGTTGTGGGCTTGGTTTTCGGGGCGGTTTCGGCGGTCATGGGCAGCTCCTCCAATCGTCTGGCGTTGGGCATTTCCCAGCGCAGGCTCACGATAGCGGTCCGGGTGGGGAGGCGTCGTCCCCAGGTGTGGTGATTTGGGTGGGCGGGGTGGTGAGGGCGAGCCAAGCGCCGGCCGGCGCTGGCTCGCCCTCAGCGGTGTTCGCGCACTTACTTGGCGCTGGCCTCGCGGAGCTGCGGGCTGGCCGCGGCCGGCGCCGGCTGGGCAGCGGGCTCGCGGCGATCGGCCCAGACCGCCGCGCCCAGCCCGATCAGCGCCAGCCCCATGGGCAGGGCCGCCAGCCGGTCGAGCGGGTGGGAGAGCAGCGAGGTCATGACGGCGGCCAGGGGGCCGGAGACGGCCAGCAGGCCGGCCGCCCAACGCGGCAGGACGCGGGCGCGGAAGGTCGCAATGCCAAATAGCACGCCGCCGAGCAAATACAGCAGCCCGACCACGGTGTAGACCGTTGAGAGGACGCCGATGTTCATCTCGCCCGGAACTCCGTTGACGATCCCCAGGAAACTCTCTACGAACTGCGGCGCCGTCGTCGCCAGCACGGGCAAGAGGAAGGTTTCGGCGAAGACAAAGGCCGTCTGAAGTGCCCAAGAAAGACTCAAGGCCAGAAAGCCGGCCAGCCCCAGCCAGCCCGACTCCTCCACCTGCCGGGCGTAGAGGCCTGCAAAACCGGCCAGGAAGAGCACGCTCATGGCCAGTTTCAAGGGCATGATGATGGCCCAGGCGGCCGTCGTGACCGATGGCAGAAAATCCGGTGGATGGATCGGCTGAATGCCGGCGAAAATGACCCCGGCTGCGACAGCGGACAGACCGGCCCAGCGGATGACATTCGAGGCGGTTGGCTTCATGGTTGCTCTCCTGGAGGTCGGGGGCCGCCGAACTGCGGCTACACGCCCAAATTACCCGGCCCGGTGGGGAGGCGTCGTCCCCAGGTATGGTGATTTGAAGGGGGAAGGGCGATGATTGCTGACACGAGCGCCCGCGGGGGGCGGCTTGCCACACCCGCCGCCGCAGGCGCGCCTTGGCGGGGGATAGCGGTCAGCGGCGCAAAGACGCGGAGGGGGAAGGGGCGCCGGCCGGGCGGCTGGGCGGGCTCACCCGGGTGGTGGGCGCCGGGCTCAGCCGGGGAACGACGCTCAGCCCTTGACGGCGCCGGCCGCCAGGCCGCGCACCAGGTGCTTCTGGAAGATCAAAACCACGATCACAATCGGCAGCGTGGCGGATACGGCCGCCGCCGACTGGAGCGAGATTGAGCCGGCGACGCTGAAGCCGCCCACAAACTGCGCCATGGCCACCGACAGGGTCCAGTTGGACTGGGTCAGGATGCGGACCAACAGGAACTCATGGTAAGCCAGCAGCAGCGTGAACAGCCCGGCCGCGATGATGCCCGGCCACATGATCGGGATGATCACGCGCACAAAGGCGGTCAGCCGGCTGGCGCCGTCGATCATGGCCGCCTCCTCCAGGTCACGCGGCACCTCGCGGAAGAAACCCCGCAACAGCCAGATGGAGAAGGGCTGGTTCACGGCCACCAGGGCCATGATCGTCAGGAAATGCGTGTCGTACAAGCCGCTGCGCTGGCCCATCCAATAATAGGGCAGCAGGAAGCCCATCCGGGGCAGGGCCCGGAAGGCCAGGGCGGCCAGCAGGATCACCACGCTGGCCCGGCCCGCGTAACGCGCCAGGGCATAGCCGGACAGGCTGGCCAGGGTCAACGAGACGGCGACCGCCGCCACGGACACGATGATTGAATTGATGAAGTAATCATAGAACTCGGCCATGGCCAGCAGCCGCGGGACGGCCACCAGCAGCGCCGCGATGACGCCCACAATCCCCCAGCCGGTGACCGGGACGGGCAGCGGGAGGCGGCCGGCGAACACGCCCAGCAGCACCAGTCCGGCGGACACCGCCAGGAGGCCGTACAGCACCGGCGCCGTCTGCGGCGTAACCGCGTTCAGCCAGAGCCGGCTGTAATTGGCCAGCGTGGGCGTGAACCAGATCAGGGGGGTTAAGGCCGTGGCCTGCGCGTCGGTCTTGAGCGACTGCAGCACGGTCCAGATAAAGGGGACGACGCTGTAGAGCGCAAACACCACGAGCGCCAGGAAGACGAGGGCGCGCCCAACGGGGTGACGGATCGGCTGCATGTCAGGCCTGCTCGATTTGCTCGCGATAGGTGTAATACAAGAAAGGGATCAGCACGATCAGGATGGCGATGACGGTCAGGATCGCCACGGCATTGCCGCGCCCCAGCTGCTGCACGGCCATGGCCACGCGGAAGTTGTAGGTCAGAATCGTATCGGCGTTGAAAATCGGGTTCTGGCGCGTCAGGACAAAGACGTTGTCAAACAGGCGGAAAGTGTCCATGACGCTGATCAGCCCGGTCAGCACGGCCAGCGTCTGCAGGTGCGGGATGACGATGTGGCGGATCTGCTGCAGCCGGCCGGCGCCGTCGATGGCGGCCGCCTCGGTCAATTCAGGCGGCAGGGTCTGCAGGCCGGCGAAGAAGATGACCAGGACAAAGGGCGTGTTCAGCCAGGTGGTATGAATCAGGATTACCACCTTCATCGAAAGCTCGTTAAAGATGAAGGGCTGGCTGAAGACCGTCCGGTAAAACCAGGCCACCAGGCCGGAGGGTTCGAACAGCTGCTTGAAGACGATGGTGCCCACCACCGGGACCACCACCATCGGCAGCAGCAGCGCCGCCAGAAAGAGCGAGCGCAGCCGCCCGGTCACCTGGTCCAGCAGCAGCGCCACCAGGAAGCCGATCACCAGCTGGGCCGGCACCGTGATGGCGATGATCTCGAGCGTCCAGAGAAAAGCCTGCCAGAATTTGGGGTCGCCCAGGATCTCGGTGAAGTTGTCCAGCCCAATGAACTCGGGGTGCTGGATGTTGCTGAAGGTCATGTAGTGCAAGCCAAACCACACCGCGATCGCCAGCGGGAAGACCATCAGCGCGAGCATGACCAGGTTGCTCGGCGCCGTAAACTGGAAAAACGTCTTGCGATCCATGGCAGGCGTCCTGAGTGGCGCGGGCGGCTCCGGCCGGGCTGCGGCCAGCCAGCCTAACGGCTGGCCGGCCCGGCCCGGCGCCTAGGGGCTATTTCAAAAAGCCCTGGGCCTTGGCTTCCTTGATGTATTCCTCGGCGGCGGCATCCAGGGCTTCCTGGGGTGTTTTCTCCCCGGTGCCGATGTAGGGCAGCCAGTTGCCCAGCGCGGCGCGCGCCAGCGGAATGGCCGGGTTGGGCGGGTAGATGCCCACGCCCTTGGCCATCGTCTCGCTGGAGGCCAGCAGGGTCGGCAGGCCGTCCTTGATGGACGTGCGGGTCACGATGCCGACCTTGGCGGCCGCCTGCATGCTGGGCACGTCCGCCACCTCCATGATCAGGCGGAAGAGCAGGTCCGGGTCTACGGCCGTGGTCGTGGGGATGGAATAATAGTCATTCCAGGCGCTGCCGCCCAGCAGGCCGCCCGGCTGGGGCGCCGGGGCCGGCGCAAACTTGATCACGCTCGCGAACTGGGACTGCGCCGGGTCGATCATGCTGTTGGTATTGGCCGACCAGATTTCGGTGAAGGCCAGCGTGCCGGTGCGCATCGCGACCTCATTGGCCTCGTAGCCCAGGGTGATGTGCGCCTCGCCCATGCAGGCGTCCACCACTTCCTTCATCTTGGTGGCCGCCGCCACCCCCTCCGGGCTGTTGAAGGCCGGCGTGTTGTCGGCGTTCAGGAAGTCGCTGCCGTAGGAGCGGATGAAGTGGAAGAACTCCAGCTCCCAGGCCCAGCCGGCTGAGACATCCATCGCGAAGGGCGCCTGCAGGCCCGGCTCGGCTTTCAACACCTGGCAGGCCTGGATGACCTCGTCGTACGTGGTCGGCACCTTGACCCCGTATTTCTCGAACAGGTCCGCCCGGTAGGCCAGGTGCAGGGTGTTGCCCACCACCGGGACGCCGTAGATCTTGCCGTCGATGGTGGAGCCCTCCCAGGCCTTGGCCGAGATATCGTCCAGGTTGTACTGGGCGCGGTACTTTTCGACCAGGTCGTTGAGCGGCAGCAGCCAGCCCTGCGAGCCCCACTCGATCATGGACGTGTTGGCGCCATGGACGATGTCGTAAGGCGAGGTGCCGCCGCTGGACAGCGCCAGCCGGACGGCCTCATAGACCCCGGTGTTGTCCAGCAGTTTCACGGAGACGTCGACATTCTGGATTTCGCCGCACTTCTTGAACTCGTCGGCGTAGAAGTCCATGATGTCGAAAGACCACCCCAGGACGTTAACGGTGACCGGCTCCGCCGGCGGAGTGAGGTGGCAGGCGGCCGGGTCCACCGTGGCGGCCGGCGGTTGCGTAGGGGCGGGCGTGGCCGTCGCGCAAGCGACCGCCGCCGCAGCCAAGCCCAGGGCCAATACGGACAGCATCATTCGGTGTTTCATCGCTCAGTTCTCCTCGGGAGTAAGCGGTCGGCGCGGGATGCTCAAGGCGCAACCATCAGCTTGGTCGTTGGCAGCGGGTCACCTCCTCCAGACGGCCTGGCCGGGCGGGCGGATGGGCGGGCTAGCGGCGGTTGATGCGCCGCATGCGCCCCAAGACATCCAGCCCCTGCATCGCCAGAAAGTGCAGCAGGTCGATGAAGATCCAGTTCTCGGCCAGCTTGTCGCCGGCCCGCCGATAGATATCCACCACCCGCATCTCGGCGCGTGTGGCCGAGGCGGGCAGGCCCAGGAACCCCCCGCGCGGCTGCATGGTCAGGTTGGCCCAGCCAAAAAAACCGCCATAGTGGCCTTCGGCCAGGCGGCAGATGTGGCCGTGGAACCGGATGTCGGCCAGCCCGGCGGAAAACGGCCCCTGGTGCTGCTCTTCATAGCGCTGGCGGGTATAGGTGGCGCCGATGCCGGCCGGCCCAAACCAGATCATGTCGTCGTGCCAGGTGGCGGCCAGGGTGTCCTGCGTGGAGTGCAGGCTGTCGGACGTCAGGTCGGTGACCATGCGGTTTATCAGGCCCAGGGTCTGGGCGCCGGCGGCCGGGTCTTGCGGCCCCAACAGCAGGCCGTCGTGGGTGCGCGGGCCGGGCGTGATGAGCGCCGCGCCGGTCTGGGCCGGCAGAGGCTGCAGGCCGGCCTGCTGCATGACGCCGAGCACATCGCAGAACAGGGCCGTCTCGCTGATGCGGCCGGCCGTGATCCGGTTGAATTCCGCGTAGCGCAGAAACCCCATCTTGCCGGTGGCCGGGATGCCGAGCCAGTCCTCGTCGAACAACCCCAGCAGGTGGCCCATCGAGCACACCCATTCGGTCTGGAAGCCGTCGACATCGTTCCGGCCGGCGAAGAACACGTCTGGGCGGCGCTGGAGGGCCGTGAACGCCCGCCGGAACGGCTCCCAGAACACGGCGGCCACGGCCTCCGCCCCGCGCTGCTCGTAGAAGGGGTGCATGCCGCGCCAGTGGTAATCGGCGGTGGTGTACTGCCGCAGGACCTCCGGCAGAGCGGGGCCGGCGGCCGCGTCCAGCGCGGCGTGGAAGTTCAGCACGAGGGCCTTGCTGGCCTGGAAATCAGTCATGAGCTCGCCTCCTTAGCTGGGCCCGCTGTGCGTCAGTCCCGGTAGATCTGCTGCATCACGGCAAACTCGTTGAACAGCATCCATTCGTCGGTGATCTGACCGTTCAGGATGCGGTGCTGGCTGATGCCCCACATCTTGATCGGCCGGCCGGTGGGCGGGCCGTATACCCCGTGCCCGCGATGGGTGCCGGATAGGCTCCAGCGCAGCGCGGTCAGATAGCCGTCCCGGTCATTGCCCATCCAGTACAAGTCCTCCACCTGCAGCGCCAGATCCGGGAACAGCGCCAGCATGGAGAGAATGAAGGCCTGGTATTCGCCGCGCCCCTGGAAGGCCCGGTTGGTGGAGCCCCGGAAGCTCAGGTTGGGCGCATAAGCCTGCCGGACCGTGCCCAGCATGCGGCGGTTCCAGAGGTTGTGGTACGTCACGCGCAGGAAATCTTCGACGTCGAACGGGCCGGCCGGATTGGCGCGGTAAACGGGCTTGCCCTGCCCGGGCAGCCGTTCCGGCTCGCCGAAGCGCGGGTCGCGCAGGCTGTCCCAATCAGCCTGATTGCCAAACTCGCGGGCCTTCTGGCGGAGGTCAAAACCCAACTGCTGGATCAAGCTGGCCGTGTCATAGATCACCCACTCCTGGAAAATCTCGTTGGCCAGGGCGACGCAGTTGGCGATGCACCAGCAGACCACCTTGCGGCCGGTCGGCGGGCCGTAGCGGCTGTAGCCGGTGTTGTGGCCGACGATCACGGTCCGGTGGGAAGTGTGAAAACCCACTTCGTCATCGCCGGCCCAGACGATCTCGTCGGCGAACAGGCGGATATCCGGGAAAGCGTTGATGGTGTGGATGGTGTCGGCCACGATCTTGTCACGGCCATACTGCAGGCCGTAATCGTCGTGCACGTGCGCGGTATGGCTGTAGGTGTCGTAGATGTAGCCGATGTCCTTCTCTTCCCAGATGCGGTGGGTGATGCGGACGATGTAGTCGATGATGTCGACGTAGCCGGCCTCGAAGCCGCGCAGGCTCTGGCGGCGCTGGCTGCCGGGGTTCAGGAGTTGCTGATCGGTGCCGCCCTTGGCTCCCAACGAGATCACAAAGTCGGCCGGCATCAGGCGCGGCCGGCCCAGGGGGTGCCGGACAGGGTCGGTCTCCGATCCGACGGGCGCAGGCTGATCAGGCATAACAGGCCATCCTTTCACGAACAGGGGGCGGGGAGGACTCGGCGATACAAAGGAAATCGATTTCCCTAAGAGCCAAAAAAACCGACCAACGTGCCGCGGTGGTCGTGTTCAAGCCGGGCTGCTCCGCCCTCGCGTTGACTCGCGGATCACCAGGCGGGCCGGCAGGACCAGCCGGGTGGGTGGCAACGAATTGTCCGAAAGCCGGCGCAGCAGCCCGGCCATGGCTTGCCGGCCGATCTCGGCCAGCGGCGGGTGGATGGTCGTCAGCGTGGGCCGGCTATCCTGCGATCCGCGCAGGTTGTCCGAGCCGACGATGGCCACGTCCTCCGGCACCCGGAGCCCCAGCGCCTGGATGGCCTGCAGGCATTCGATGGCCAGCGGATCGTGGATCGCCAGGATGGCCGTCGGCGGCTCGGGCCGGGCCAGCAGCTGGCGGATCAACTGAGCTCCGGCCCCTGGCACCGGGCTGGCCGACACCACCAGGCCCTCGTCAACGGCCAGGTCGGCGGCCTGCAGCGCTTGCCGGTAGCCGGCGATCCGGTCATGGTGGACCTTGCCCAGCACCGCCTGGCCGATGTAAGCGATCCGCCGGTGGCCCAGGTCGATCAGGTGGCGCGCGGCCTCCGCCGTCGCCGTCACGTGATCGGCCGTGACGAAGGCCACATCCGGCTCGTCAATCTGCCGGTTCAGGACCACAAACGGGAACTGCTCCCGGCGCAGGAGCGCGACTGACTCGACGAGATACTCGCTCCCCATCAACAACAGGCCGTCCACTTCGCCCGTCTTGCAGATGCTGGTCAATTTCTGGAGCTGATCGCCAGTCAGCGGGTAAAGCAGGATGTTGTAGCCAGCTTTCTCGGCCGTCGCGACCACACCCGTAATCAGACGCGAGGCAAACTCGCCAATATCGACGTTGGGGAAGCCAAAGGAGAAACCGATCCGGTTGGTTTTGCGGCGCCGCAGGTCACGGGCGGCGGCCATCGGGTAATAGCCCAGTTCCCGGGCGGCCGCGATTACCCGGCTCTTGGTCTCGTCGGAGACCCGCGGGTAGTCGTTCAGCGCCTTCGACACCGTGGAAGGCGATAATTTTACATAGCGGGCAATTTCCTGAAGGGTAATCGCCATGACCATCAAAAGAGAAATCGATTTACCAGCCAAATTATGCGAGAATCGATTTCCTGTCAATAGGCAAGTGAGCCATTCAACGGCGCGGACTGGGATGAAGGTGGATTAGGGCCGGGGTTTTGGCCGGCCCCGTGTCTTTCCCCGACGCCGCCGGCCTAACCCGGCCACGCCCGGGACTCGTTGGCCGATGGCTTGGGAGGTCGTCAGGCCGGCCGCAGGGCCGCGAACCGGCTGCTCAGCCGGCGTCCCCGCGCATCGTCCGGATAGCGGCTGAGGAGCGCCAGGGCTTCGTCCAACAACGGGCCGGCGTCCGGCGCCCGGCCCTGCTTGATCAGCAGCTCGCCCAGGGTGCCGAGGGTGTTGGCCAGCTCCAGGCCGTCGTCGGTCTGACGCCACAGCGCCGCGCCGCAGCTGGGCCTCCGCCTCCGCCAGCCGGCCCTCGGCCGGCACGGCCTGACGATCCAGACGGACGCCTCACTGGAGGAGGTGTTGCCGGCCGAGGCGCCGGACCTGATCGTGCTGCCGGGCGGGGCGGCGGGGTTCAGCGCCCTCCGGCTGGATCCCCGGGTGGAGCGGTTGATCCGGGCCGGCCGGCCAGGGCATGCTGGCCATCACCACGGCGGCCGCCGGCCCGGCAGACGACCGGCCCTGGGAGGCCGCCGGCGCGACGGTGCTGGTTCAGCCGGCTGGCCAGGAGCTGCCGGCGTTCATTGAACACGCGGCCGCCGTGGCCGCCCGGCCCGCTGAGCTGGCCTCACCCCGGCTTCGACGATGGGCCGGGGCCGGCCCCCAGACCCCAACCGCGCCAGTTCTCCCAACAATTCAGGAGCGCTCGCCGAACCGCGGGCGGCCGCGGCGGAAGCAGCGCTCGCAGATGCTGTACGGATGATTGGGCGGCAGGCTGCGCCCGCACTGGCGGCAGCGCCGCGCGGTATTGACCCGGCGCCGCAGCGCGTCGTCCAGCAGGAGCGCCCAGCGCGCCCGCGCCTCACGCACGGCTTCGGCGTCCGGCCCGGAGCGGGCGAATTCGGGGCGCTGGCTGAGCCAGAGGTACACGTCGGCGGCGCGGATGGCGGTTTCCGCCTCCTCCATGTCCGCGGCGCTGCGGATATCGCGGCTGCTGTAGGCCGGCGGCGGCATGCGCCGGCCGCGCACGATGGCGGCCGCGCAGCGCTGCCAGTAGGCCTGGGTGCTCTCGGTGGCCGGCGCCCGGATCAGGCGCAGGGCGGCGTCTTCGCCGATGACGGCGACATCTTCGGGCGTCAGCAGGCTGGCCAAAGCGATCGCATCGGACAGGTCGGTGGGTTTGAGCAGCCGCCGCCATTCCTCCGGGATCGAGTTCAGCTCCATCCAGCGGCGAAGCTTCTCGGCCAGGGTGCCGGGCAGCAGGGCCAGCGCCTCCGGCGCGGGGGCGACGCGCGCATGTGATACCGGCTCGATCGGCAGGGCGCAGGCGTCGGCCACCACCTCCAAATCCTCCCGGCTCAAAGCCCCCACCCGGCCCGCGTCCATCAAGCCGTAGCGCCCGGCCCGGCCCGCGATCTGCCGGATTTCGCTGGGCAGGAGCGTGCGCCGCAGCCGGCCGTCGAACTTGGCGGTGGCAAAGAAGCACACGTTGCGGGCCGGCAGGTTGAGGCCCATGCCGATCGCGTCGGTGGCGACGCAGAGCTCGGTCTCGCCCGCCGCGAAGCGGGCAGCCTGGCGATGCCGCACCTCGGGCGGCAGAGCGCCGTACACCACCGACACCGGCCGGCGGAAGCGCTGTTCCAGCTCGTGCTTGAGCCCCAGCACGACCTCACGCGAGAACGCCACCAGGATCGTCTGCGGCGGCAGGGTCTCCAGCGCCCACGGCTGGTCATGGACCTCCAGCGGGGCCAGCCGGCGGTGCTGCTCGATCCGCGCCTCCAGGCCGGCCGCCTCCGCCAGCCGCGTGACCAACGCTTCTGACTCGGGCGCCCCGATCACGCGGATATCGGGCGAGCGCGTCTCCATGAGCGCCTGCGTCCAGGCCCAGCCGCGCTGCTCGTCGCCGAGCATGTGGGCCTCGTCGATCACGGTGCAGGCGCCGCTGAACTGGGGCGCGAACATCTCGATGGTGCTGGCCGTGATCTGCGCGCCGGGCACGTCGATGCGCTCCTCGCCGGTGAGCAGGTGGCAGCGCACGCCGCGCTGATTGAGGGTCTGGTAAACCTCATAGGCCAGCAGGCGCAGCGGCGCCAGATAGCTGCCGCTGCCAGCGGCCTCCAGGTGCCGCAGGGCGTCGAAAGTTTTCCCGCTGTTCGTAGGCCCGACGTGCAGCGTGAGGCGCTGGCCCGGCCGGCCGCCGGCGGTCCAGGCCGGGACGACCTCCAGCAGGCGCCGGCGCAGCTCCGCGTTCTGGCGGCGCTTGCCCGACAGGGCCGCGTTGCGCGCGGCCTCCCCGGCGGTGCGGGCGACCGGCGGCACCCGTGCGGGTTCCCGGACCTCGGCCCGCCAGGCGGCGCGCCGGGCGGCCGCCTGCGTCCGAAACTCCGGCAGCGTGGCGGGCAGGCCCCATTGCCCGCGCACCTGGCCCCATAGCGGCGCAGTCCGGCTCAGGCCGGCCCGGGCCAGCCGGCCGCGCACGGCGCCCAGGGCCAGGCCGCTCGCCAGGGCCAGGTCGCGGACTCGCACGGGCTGGAAGGCGGCCACGGCCTCGCGCCGGCCGGTCTCGGAGACGGCGGCCTCGACGGCCGCCGCCGGCAGCCGCGGCCGGCCCTCCGGGTCGGCAAACGCCGCGATGGCCTGCGCCTCCACGGCGGCCTCCAGGACGCTTTCGGGCAGGCCCAGCCGCGCGGCGGCCGCCGGCAGCAGGTAGCTGCGCGCGGCGACGCGGAGGTGGGCGGTCTGCCCGTCGCGCGCCCCCGGCCGCAGCACGTCACCGCACTGGCGGAGGCAGGCCTCCCAACGCTGATCTGGCTCGCTCGCCGGATCTGAGGGCGCGCCGGCTGTGGCGTTAGAGGATGGTGGGTCGTGGTCGGCCGAGCGGTCTGGGTTCATGGAGCGGCAGGGAGGCGCAACTGGCTCGTGGTGACTGGCCGGGCGGTGGTGGCGGACACAGCCTGGAACTGGATGAAGGTGCGCGCCGACCTGGCCCGGCACAGGGCGCGAACGCCGAGCCCATCATACTCGACAAGCCGCTTTCGCTGGTCTGGGCGCCAATGCGCCGGGCGCTATTCTGGCCGGCGCGTCAAGCACCTAAGTGCCGACCCGCCGCGCTTCAAACCGTGGACATCCGGCTTGAGGACCCGCTAAATTGACGAAGGATCCGGCCGAGCCGGCCGGCGTTCATGAAAGGGGCCTATGCGTATCTTGCTCATCAACCCGGCCCATCCTTCAATCGGGAGCCGGATCCCGCGCGAGCACTTGCCGCCGTTGGGCCTGTTGGCGGTGGGCGGCCCGCTGCTCGACGCCGGCCACGACCTCCAGTTGATTGACGCGGAGTTTGGCCCGCTGCCGACGGCCGCGATCGTGGCGCAGGCCCGGGCCTTCGCCCCGGCGGCGATCCTGGTCGGGCATTCCGGCTCGACCTCTGGGCACCCCGCGGCCATGCACCTGACGCGCGCCCTGCGCGCCGCCCTGCCCGAGGCCTGGATCATCTACGGCGGGGTCTTCCCCACCTACCACTGGCGCGAGATCCTGGCGGAAGACCCCCACCTCGACGTGATCGTCCGCGGCGAAGGGGAGGCGACCACGGTGCGCGTGATCCAGGCCCTGGAGGCCGGGGCCGCGCTGGCCACGGTCCCGGGCATCGCCTACCGGGCGGGCGGCCGGCCGGTGGCCACACCGCCGGCCCCGCCGATCGCCGATCTGGACGCGTATCGCGTGGGCTGGGAGCTGGTGGACCTCAGCCGGTACAGCTACTGGGGCAACCGGCGGGCGGTGGTGGTGCAATTCTCCCGCGGCTGCCCGCACGTCTGCACGTACTGCGGCCAGCGCGTGTTCTGGAAGCGGTGGCGGCACCGGGATCCGCGGCGGCTGGCGGCCGAACTGGCCTGGCTGCACCGCGTCCACGGCGTGGAGGTGATCAACTTTGCCGATGAGAACCCGACGGCCTCCCGGCCCGCCTGGCGGGCGTTTCTGGAGGCCCTCGTGGCCGAGAACGTCCCCCTGATCCTGGTGGGCTCCACGCGGGCGGATGACATCGTCCGCGACGCCGACCTGCTGCCGCTGTACAAGCGGGCGGGGGTGGCGCGGTTCCTGCTGGGCCTGGAGAGCTACGACGAGGCCACGCTCCAGAAGATCCGCAAGGGCGGGACGATGGCCAAGGACCGCCAGGCGATCCAGCTGCTCCGGCAGCACGGCATCCTGTCGATGGCCACCTATGTGGTTGGGTTTGAGGAAGAGACGGACCGGGACTACTGGCGCGGCCTGCGGCAGCTCTTAGCTTATGATCCCGACCAAATCCAGATGCTCTACGTCACGCCACACCGCTGGACCGCCTATTTCAGCCAGGCCGCGGAGCGCCGGGTCCGGCAGTTGGACCAGGGCAAGTGGGACTACAAGCATCAGGTCCTGACCACCCGCCATCTGCCGGCCTGGCGGGTCCTGCTGTGGGTGAAGCTGATCGAGGCCGTGCTGCAGCTGCGGCCGCGCGCGCTGCGCCGGGTGTGGGCGCATCCGGATCCAGCGCTGCGCGCCGCCATGCGGTGGTACTATCAGATCGGGCGCCAGGTGTGGCCCCACGAGCTGTTGGAATTCTTTTTCCGCGCTCGGCCGGCCGCGGCCGGCCCAACTCTCCGCGAATTCTGGGGGAGCCCGCCCGAGGCCGCCGAGGAGGCCCCAGACCGCTATGTCGTCGCCTGAAGCGCTGCGCCGCTCCTATCGGTTGATCCGGTTCCTGCTGGCCTTTTTTATGGCCGGGCTGATCGTCAGCGGCCTGACGGCCTTCCCGCTGATCGCCGAGATCACGCTGCTGGAGAGACTGCTGGGGACGGGCTCCTGGGCGGCTGGGCTCTGGCCGGCGCTGGGCGCGTGGATCTCGTTCGTCTATCAGGGGCTCACCGAGACCGACGCCAAGTACCCGTTTCTGCTCTACGGGACGGATTGGCTGGCCTTCGCGCACCTGATGATCGCCGTCGCCTTTATCGGCCCCCTGCGCGACCCGCTGCGCAATAGGCTCTAACGGAAATAAGGATCTGCCGCACAGATTCGCCTGAAAACAAGAGCATTTCGTGCTCAAGGGCTTATTTCCGAAGGAGTCTAATATCTGGGTCGTGGAATTCGGCATGA
>JAEURL010000113.1 GCA_016789165.1 Anaerolineales bacterium
CTCTCGGCGGGCGAGACCCAGCGGCTGCGGCTGGCGGCTTTGCTGGGTTCCGGGCTGACCGGCGTGCTCTACGTTCTGGACGAGCCGACCATCGGCCTGCACGCGCGCGATACGCCCCGGCTGATCAAGATGCTGCGCGCCCTGCGCGACCTGGGCAATACGGTCCTGGTCATCGAACACGACCTCGGCCTGATCGCGGCCGCCGATTGGGTGGTGGACTTCGGCCCGGGCGCCGGCCGGCTGGGCGGCCAGATTGTGGCCGCCGGCCCGCCCGCCGTGGTGGCCCAGGTGCCGGCCTCGCTGACCGGGCAGTACCTGGCCGGCACCGCGCGCCTTGAGGCGCCGGCCCGCCGCCGGCCGGCCGAGGCCGGCGGGCTGACCGTCCGCGGGGCGCGCGTGCACAACCTTAAGGACCTCACCGTCCACTTCCCGCAGCGCACGCTCACGGCCGTCACCGGCGTCTCCGGCTCGGGCAAGTCCTCGCTCCTGTTCGATCTCCTGGATCGGGCCGCCCGCCAGCGCTTCTACGGCGCCGCCGACCCGCCCGGCGACCATGCCGGGATCGACGGCTGGGAGTGCTTCGACAAAGTCATCACCATCGACCAGAAGCCGATTGGCCGCTCCACGCGCTCGAATGCCGCCACCTACACGGAGGCCTTCACGGCCATTCGCGAGGCCTTCGCCGCCGCGCCGGCCGCGCGCCAGGCCGGCCTCGCGGCCCAGCACTTTTCTTTCAACGTCGCCGGCGGGCGCTGCGACCGCTGCGAGGGGGCCGGGACCCTGGCGGTGGCGATGCACTTCCTGCCCGACGTGCTCGTGCGCTGTCCGGTCTGTCACGGACGCCGCTTCAAGCGCGAGGTGCTGGCCGTGCAGTGCCGCGGCCATGACATCGCCCAGGTGCTCGACCTGACGATTGAGGAGGCCCTGGGGCTGTTCGCCGACCTGCCTGTCGTCAAAGCCCGCCTGGGGGTGATGGCCGAAACCGGCCTGGGCTATCTCCAGCTTGGGCAGCCGGCCGCCACCTTCTCAGGCGGCGAGGCGCAGCGCGTGAAGCTGGCCAAGGAGCTGGCGCGCCGCTCGACCGGGCGCACCCTCTACCTGCTGGACGAGCCGACTACGGGTCTGCATCCCGCCGACACCGCCCACCTGGTGCGCCTGCTGCAGCGGCTGGTGGACGCCGGCAACACCGTGGTCGTCGTCGAGCACAACCTGGAAGTGGTCAAATGCGCGGATTGGGTGATCGATCTGGGCCCGGAGGGCGGGGAGGCGGGTGGCCGGCTCGTGGCCGCCGGCCCGCCCGAGACGATCGCGGCCTGCCCGACCTCGATCACGGGGCAGATGCTGCAAGCGCTGCTGTAGCCGGGCGCGGCCGGCCCGTTAAACAAACGGCCCGGCTGCTTGGGGGTAGCAGCCGGGTCAACTGGTGGGCAATATAGGACTTGAACCTATGACCTCACGGATGTGAACCGTGCGCTCTAACCAACTGAGCTAATTGCCCGTCCGTAATAACGGCGGCATTATAGCATGCCGCTTCAGGCCGGGCAAGATTCCGAACGCGCCAAAGGGTCCGTGCTAAAATTCACGCATTATCTTGGTCGTGGAGAGATCGTTCATGGCGCAACGGGTTAAGGGCGTGGTCCGCGTGTTTGATGGCTCGAAGGGGTACGGTTACATCCAGGCGCAAGGCCTGGACGTTTTCGTCCACTACTCGGCCATCGCCAGCGCCGGCCTGCAGAACCTGCGCGAGGGCGAACAGGTGGAATTCACCCTGGAAGAGTCGTTTCGCGGCCCCCAGGCCGCCCAGGTCATCCGTCTGAACTGACCCTGCCGTCACCAGCCTACAACCGGACCACTCGCCCGGCCCCATAGAGGCTGGGCTTTATGTGTTAAACTGCTTGAAAGCCAGGCACATTTCCGGGCCGGCCGCCGGCCCGTCTGCGAGAGAGAGGGAGCACTATGTCTCAGAAACTTCGCATCATCCCCGTTGGCGGGCTGGGCGAAATCGGCAAGAACATGATGTACGTCGAGTACGGCAACAACGCCGTCATTATCGACGCCGGCCTGATGTTCCCCGAGAACGACATGCTCGGCATCGACTACATCATCCCGGACTTCCGGGCCCTGGCCGATAAGAAGGACCTGGTGCGCGGGATCATCATCACCCACGGCCACGAGGACCACACCGGCGCCATCAAGCACCTGATGGCCGAGTTTGACGCCCCGCTGTACGCCACCCCGCTCACGCGCGGCTTGCTGGAGGTGAAGCTGCGCGAGGCCAAGCTGTACGACAAGGTGACGCTCAACACCATCCACGCCGGCGACCGGACCAATATCGGGCCGTTCGGCATCGAGTTCTTTCACGTCTGCCACTCCATTCCGGATGGGGTGGGCCTGGGCATCACCACGCCGGCCGGCCTGATCGTCCACTCCGGCGACTTCAAGTTCGACCACACGCCCGTGGACGGTTGGCCCACCGATTACGCCAAGCTGGCCGAGTTCGCGGGGCGCGGGGTGCTGGCGCTCTTCTCAGACTCCACCAACGCCGACAAGGCCGGCTGGACGCCGTCCGAGGCCGTCATCGACCCGGCCTTCGACGCCGTGTTCCGCGAGGCGCCCGGCCGCATCATCATCGCCACCTTCGCCTCGCTGATCTCCCGCATCCAGCAGGTGGCCAACGCCGCCTTCAAGCACGGCCGCAAGATGGCGCTGGTGGGCACCAGCATGGTCGAGAACGCGCGCATGGCCCAGAAGCTCGGCTATCTGGAGGTGCCCGATGGCCTGATCATCTCCACCGACGAGGCCCTGCGCCTGCCGGCCAAAAAGGTGGTGATCATGACCACCGGCACGCAGGGCGAGCCGTCGTCCATCCTCAGCCGGCTCTCGGAGGGCCGCAACCGCCAGTTTGATCTGCTGCCTAACGACACGGTGGTGCTGTCCTCGCACCCCATCCCCGGCAACGAGGAGATGGTGCACCGCACCATCAACAAACTCCTGCAGCGCGGAGCCCAGGTGATCTACGACCCGATCGCGGCCGTGCACGTCAGCGGCCACGCCAGCCAGGAGGAGATGAAGCTGCTCCTGCACCTGGTGAAGCCCAAGTTCTTCGTGCCTATCCACGGCGAGCTGCGCCACCTGCACCAGCACGCCGCCCTGGCGCGTGAGGTGGGCGTGGCGGCCGAGAACGTGACCGTGGTGGAGAACGGCACCGTGCTGGAGTTCCAGAACGACACGTTGACCGTGGGCGACCGCATCCCCGGCGGCTACGTGTTCGTGGATGGCACCGGGGTGGGCGATATCGGTCCGAGCGTGATGCGCGAGCGCGAGAGCCTGGCGGAGAGCGGCCTGGTCATCGTCAACCTGCGGGTGGGCGCCGGCGGCCAGCTGGCCGGCCGGCCCGAGATCATCTCGCGCGGCTTTGTCTTCGTGAAAGACGAGACCGAGTTGTTCGAGGCCGCCCAGAACCAGATCGCCCGGGTGGCCGCCCGCCTGGGAGGCGGCGGCGAAAGCGACCTGCGCCACCGGGTGGAGTCTGAGCTTTCCGATTTCTTCTACACCGAGACCAAGCGCCGGCCCATGATCTTCGCGCTGGTCAACCCGGCGGCCCAGGTGGATGAGCCGGCGGCCGGCTGAGCGCCGGCCCGCCCCCTCCCACCGGCCGCGCGTTTGCGCCGCCATGCCCCGTGAGTATAATCGGCGCTCGACCATAACAGGCTTGGCCCTGGCTGGCCTGCTGCTGGCCGCCGGCTGCCGGCAATCCGGACCAACGCCGCCGGCGCTGTTCACCCAGGCCGCGGCCGCCACCGTCACGGCCGGCCCGGCGGGCACCGCCAGCGCGCTGCCGCCCACGGTGGCGCCGTCCCCGACGCCGGTGCCGGCGGCCGCCTGGGTCAACGGCCAGCCGATCCCGGCGGCGGACGCGGCGGCCGAGGCGCGGCGCTGCGAGCTGGCGCAGGCCTTCCCGGATTGTTCGGCCCGCGCCCTGGAAAGCCTGATCGAGCAGGCGGTGGTGGAGCAGGCCGCGCAGGCGGCCGGCCTGAGCGTGAGCGATGCCGACCTGGCCGCCGCGCTGGCGCGCCTGCAGCAGGAGCGGGGCGGCCCGGCCGGCTTTCAGGCCTGGCTGGCCGCCACCGGGTACGGCGAGGCGGAGTTCCTGGCCGCCCTGCGGAGTGAGCTCCTGCGGGCGCGGATGGCCGAGCACGTGACGGCCAGCATCGGGGAGGCCGCCGAGCAGGCGCACGCCCTGGTCATCGTGGCCGCCGACGAGGCGACGGCGGCCAATCTGCTGGCCCAATTGCAGTCCGGCGCGGATTTTGCAACGCTGGCCGTGGACTATTCGCTGGATCTGAGCAGCCGCGCCGCCGGCGGCGATTTGGGTTGGTTCCCGCGCGGTTGGCTGACGGTGCCGGAGGTGGAGCAGGCGGCTTTCAGCCTGGCCCCCGGCGAGACCAGCGTCGTCCTGCCCGGCGCGCTGGGATACAGCATCGTCCGGGTCCTGGAACGTGACCCAGCCCGGCCCTTGACGCCGGCTATGCGGCAGGCCTTGCGGACGCAGGCGTATGCCGCCTGGCTGGCGGAGGCCAAGGCGGCCGCCGTCATCGAGCGGCCGGCCGCTCCCTGATCGGCCGCCGCCGAGCCAGCCGCTCGACGGAGCAGGAGTGACGTATGCGCAAGAGCAAAGCCCGGGGCGCTGGCTGCGGAGTGGTCTTCAACCTCCTGGCGGCGCTGCTGCTGGTGATGAGCTGCCTGACCGGCCTGGCCGTCGCGGCGCTCTTTGTCAATCCGCAACTCAACCCGGTTGGCGCGCTGCGCCCGCCGGCCGAGGCCGGCGTGGGCGGGGAACTGCCCACCCGCATCCCCACCCAGGCGCCGATCGCCGTGATCACGCCCACCTCCGCCGGGGCGCTGGTGCCCACCTTGCCGCCGGCCTGGACGGCCACCCACACGCCCACGGCCAGCAATACCCCGCCGGCCAGCAGCACCCCCACCGAGACGCCGACGCGCACCTCCGTGCCGCCCACGCGGACCTTCACGCCCACGGTCACGCGCACCGCCACGCCCACCGCCACCGGCCCGACGCCCACGCCCTCCCATACCCGCTCGGCCTTCCAGTACACGCTCCAGGTCGGCTCGCCGGCCTACATCGCCAACATCGACAACCAAAACGGCTGCAGCTGGTTTGGCATCTCCGGCCAGGTGTTTGACCTGCAGAACCGCGGCATCATCGGCCTGATCGTGCGCTGGGAAGGGCCGA
>JAEURL010000163.1 GCA_016789165.1 Anaerolineales bacterium
AGGGCCGCCGAGACCGGGATGACCCCGGCCCGCGAGACGCGCTCGTAGCTGGGCTTGAAAGCCACCACCCCGCAGAAGGAGGCCGGCCGGATGAGCGAGCCGATGGTCTGGGTGCCGAGCGCCAGCGGCGCCAGGCCAGCCGCCACCGCCGCCGCCGAGCCGCTGCTGGAGCCGCCCGGCGTGTGGGCGGGGTTGTGCGGGTTGCGCGTCGGGCCGGGGCCGAAATAGGCGAACTCAGTGGAGACGGTCTTGCCCAGGATCAGGGCGCCGGCCGCCAGCAGCCGCGTCACGCTCTCGGCCTGCGGGCCGCGCAGGACATCCGGGGGCAGCTGGCTGCCGCCGGTGGTGGGCAGACCGTCCACATGGAAAATGTCTTTCACACCCACCGCCACCCCGAAGAGCGGCGGCCGCGTCTGGGGGTCGGGGTAGCGCGCCAGCAGCGCCCGGGCCGCCTGGCGCAGCCGGTCCCAGCGGCCGGGCTCCGGCATGAAGGCCAGCACGGCCGGCTCGCGTTCGGTGAAGCGCGCCTCCAGGGCCGCCAGGTAGGCGTCCAGCGGCAAGGCGCCGGAGCGCAGCGCCGCCGCCAGCTCGGGAAGGGAGGCCGGCAGCTCGGGCGCGGACGCCCCGCCTTCAATAATGATGACCACCACTATGCCTGCCTCGCCGCCGCCAGGACGGCTTCCACAATGTTCTGATAGCCCGTGCAGCGGCACAGGTTGCCGGACAGGGCCTCGCGGACTTCCTGCTCGCTGGGGGCCGGGTTCTCGGCCAGGAAGGGCACCAGTGTCATCAGGATGCCGGGTGTGCAGTACCCGCACTGCAGGCCGTGTTTCTCCCAAAAGGCCTGCTGCAGGGGGTGCAGGCGCTCCGGCGTGCCCAGATCCTCTACGGTCTGCAGCGTCTGTCCGTTGGCCTGCACCGCGAACATCAGGCAGGAGCGGACCGGCTGGCCGTCCAGCAGCACCGTGCAGGCGCCGCACACGCCGTGCTCACAGCCGACGTGGGTGCCGGTCAGGCCCAGATCGTGCCGGATGAAATCACTCAACAGCAGCCGGCTCTCCACCTGCCGCTCGTATGTCTTCCCGTTCACCACAACTTTGACTGGGTGCAATTGGCCCATGATGCTGATTCCTAATTCCCGCGCCTCACGCCGCCCCGCCCGGCGCCCGTTGGGCGGCCAGGAGCAGCGCCCGCCGGCCCAGCACGCGCGCCAGGTGGCGCTGATACTCCGGCGAGGCGTGGACGCCGCCCAGCGGATTGATCTCGTGGCCGGCGGCGTGGGCGGCCGCCGCCTCCGCGGCCGCGGGCGTCAGCGCCTGGCCGGCCAATTGTCCGGCCGCCTGCCGCGCCTCCACCGGCCCCTCGCCGGCGTTGAGGAACACCAGCCGCGCCCGCTCGCAGCGGCCGGCCTCGTCCAGCGTGACCACGGCCGCCACGCCCAGCATGGCGTAATCGCCGTGCCGGCGGGCCGCCTCCAGGAAGGCCGTGCCGGTGCGCGGCGGGAGGGCCGGCAGCGCGATCTCCACCAGCAGCTCGTCCGGCGCCAGGGCGGTAGTGAAGAGCGAGACGAAGAACTCGCCGGCCGCGATCCAGCGCTCGCCGCGCATCGATTGCGCCCGCAGCCGGGCCTCCAGGGCCACGGCGATGACGGGCAGCTCGGCGGCCGGGTCGGCGTGGGCCAGGCTGCCGCCCAGCGTGCCGCGATTGCGGATCTGCGGATGGGCGATATGCGGCATCGTCTCATGCAGCAGCGGCGCGTGGTCCTTCACCAGCGGGCTGCGTTCCACAGCGCGCTGCCGGGTGAGCGCGCCCAAACGCAGTTCGCCGGCCTCCGGGCGGATAAAGGCCAGGTCCGGCAGGCCGTTCAAGTCCAGCAGGCAGGCGGGCTGGGCCACCCGGAAGTTCATGGCCGGGATCAGGCTCTGGCCGCCGGCCAGGAACTTGGCGTCGTCGCCGTGCTGGGCCTTGAGCGCCAGGGCCTCGGCCAGGCTGGCGGGGGCGTGGTAATCAAAGGGGGCTGGTTTCATGCGGGCGTTATCGGTTTCCAGTGAGCAGTGAACAGTGCCCCCCTCACTGCTCACTGCCCACTGCTTATGACTTCCGGTCGTCCTCGGCGCAGCGATGACCCGGAGACCGTGTCACCGCCTCGGCCTAATTGCCGCCTTCCGTCACCTGTACCGTCTGCGGCGTGAAGCCGGCGCCGGCCACGTCCACGCCCTGGGCCTTCAGGTCGTCCAAGGCCTTCTGCGCCAGGTCGGTGCGGTACGCGCCGGCGTCGGGCGCGGCCTTGAGCACGGCCTGCTCGGTGGAGACCTTGATGGTCTGGTCCCACAGGGCCTTATCCATCACGCCGATGCCGGCCGGCGAGGGCCAGATCAGCTTGTTGATCTCGTTCAGCTGCCAGGCCTGGTGGCCCTGGCCCAAAGTGGTGCCGGCCTTGAGCACGATCTCCACGCAGGCGTCGAAGTTATCGCGGCAGAAGATCCAGCCCTTGAAGGTGGCGCGCAGGAAGCGCACGGCCAGGTCCTGGTTGGCGCTGTCCTGCAGCCAGTCCTCGCGCGCCCACAGGGCGTCCTGGAGCATGGCCGTGCCCACTTGGTTGTAGTCGATCACGCTCAGGTCCTCGGGCTTATACAGCTCGCCGGTGGCCGGGTTCTTGGACTCGAGCACCTGCGCGTACTCGTTGTAGGTCATGGCCTGGGCGGCATCGATCTCGCGGTTGAGCAGCAGGGACATGTCGAAGGGCTGCTGGACGATGGTGACGTCCGTGTCCTTGTTCAGGCCGGCCTGCTGGATGGCGGCCAGCAGCTCAAACTCGTTGCCGAAGCCCCAGGTGCCCACCTTCTTGCCCTGCCAGTCCTCGGGCTTGGTGATGCCCGAGTCTTTCCAGGAGACCTGCAGGGTGCCGCTGCGCTGGAAGATCTGGCCGATGTTGACGATCTTGGCGCCCTCTTCGCGCGAGACCAGGGCCTTGGGCACCCAGGAGACCGCGAACTCGGCCTGGCCGGAGGCCAGCACCTGCTGGGGCACGATGTCCACCGCGCCTTCTTTAATCGTGACGTCCAACCCCTCCGCCTTGTAGAAGCCCTGGTCCACGGCGGCGTAATAACCCGCGAACTGGGACTGCGCCACCCACTGCAGCTGCAGCGTGATCTTGGTCATCGCCTGCGGGGCGCTGGTAGCCTGGGGCGCCGCGGTCGGCGCGGCGGCCGGCGCACAGGCGGCGGCGACAATCATCAGAGCCGAGAACCATATCCACAACTTGCGCTTCATGATCAAGTCTCCTCCAAAATATTAACGGGAACGCTTAATCGCGGCGGCGGTGCCTGGGCCAGAGGCGGTTGGGCGGCGGGTCACCTCCTGGGGTGTTCAAGCCGTTTGGACGTTGCGGAACGACGCGTGCCAGGGCATGATCAGGCGCTCCAGCAGCAAGACCAGGCCGTAGAACGCGATGCCCATCAGACAGGCGACGACGATGGCGGCCCAGGCCTCGGCGAAGTGGAACAGGGCCGCCTGCTGGGAGATATACACGCCCAGCGCCTCGCGCGAACCGCCGAAATACTCGCTCACCACGGCGCCGATGACGCTCAGCGTGCTGCCGACCTTGAGGGCGCTGAAGATGTACGGCAGGGCGTTGGGGATGCGCAGCTGGAACAGCACCGTGAAGTCGCCGGCGGCGTAGGAGCGCAGCAGTTCCAGGGCCTCGGCCTT
>JAEURL010000171.1 GCA_016789165.1 Anaerolineales bacterium
GCGGCCCGGGACTGGTCCCACTTGGGGCCGGTGTCGATCAGGGTCAGCGGTTCGCCTTCGGCCAGGTAGACGTTGACGGGGCCGACCGGGAACGGCGTGGGGAGGCTGATGGCGTGCAGCATCGGCTTAGGGCTGGAAACCGGCCGGCACGCCCCAGATCTCCACGGTCTGGCCGATCACGACCGCCAGCCGGCTGCCATCCGGGGCCAGGGCCAGCTGGCCGTTGCCGCCGGCCGTGGCCGGCGCGGGCAGTTCCTGGCCGTCGGCCACGCTCCACAGCCGCAGGCCGGCGGCGCTGCCGGCGGCCAGCAGGCTGCCATCGGCGTTGAAGGCCAGGCTCACGACGTCGGCCGGCCACTCGCGCTCCAGGGTGCCCTCGCCCCAGCGCCAGACCTGCACGCGGCCGGCGCCCGCCACGGCCAGCCGGCCGCTGTCGGGCGAGAACACGGCGGCCGCCGGCGCGAAGCCGGGCGCAATCGACTTCAGCAGCGCGCCGTCGGCGGCCCGCCAGAGGTTGAGCGGCGGCTCGGTGGCGTGCTGGGTGACTAGCAGCGTGCCATCGGCCGAGAAGGTGAAGGCCTGGGCGCCCGGGGCCGTAAAGATCAGGGTCCCATCGCGGCGCCAGACCTTGAGCACCGGCACGCGCTGGCCGGGGACCAGATCTTCGATCTCGGCCAGCCGTTCGGCGTCGGGGGAGAAGCGCAGGGCCGCGCACTCGCCCGGCCGGCAGCCGGAGACATCGATCGGCTTGGTGTCGGTCCAGCGGGTCACCTCGGTGTTGTTCCCGGTGTCCCGCAGCACGTAGACCAACTGCTGGGCCTGGCTGGCCTCGCCGGTGCTCACGCCGAAGGTCTCCACCACAAACTGGCCGTCCGGCGAGAGCGCCACGTTGGCGGCGCTGCGCACCAGCACCCCGTCCCGGGCGCGCCAGGCCCATACCCGGCCGAAGGCCAAGGCCCACAGGCTGCGGCCGCTGGAGGTAAAGGCCAGCGCATTCGGCGCATCGCCCAGGCTGGCCCACTGCCCGAGCAGGGTCAGGCCGGCGGCGTTGGCCGGGGTGAGCGGCTGGACGTCGGGCAATTCGGTGCCGGCCGGCCGGGCCGCGGCTGTGGGCGAGGGTGTGGCCGTGACAAAGGTGGGCGTGGGCGCCGGCGTGTCGGTCATGAAGACGGGCGTGGCCGTATCGGCCGCGCGCGTGGGCGGCAGCGGGGTGGGCGTGGCCGCCGCGAACTGTCCGCAGGCGGCCAGCCAAACCAGACCAAACACGAGCGCAAGACGCGGACGCAGCATGGGCACCTGACTTTCCAGGGCGGCGGGTTAGGCCGGGAGCGCCGCCGGCTCGCCGGCCTGGGCCAGCCAGCGGTCAAACTCGGCCAGGCTGTCCGCCGTGAGCAGCGGCACGCGCAGCAGGGCCTCGCCGGGCAGATCGCGGATGTAGCGGGCGGCGTGTTTGCGGAAGAGCAGCAGGCCGAAGCGCGGCCCGTAGAATTCCAGGTTCAGGGCCAGGTGGCGGCGCATCAGGGCGATCCGGGCCTCCAGCGGCACCTGCTCCCGGTCCAGGCCGGCGAAGATCCAGGGGTTGCCGATGGCGGCCCGGCCGATCATCACCCCGTCGCAGCCGGTATGGGCCTTGATCCGGGCGATGTCGGCCACCGTGCGCACGTCGCCGTTGCCCACCACCGGCACACGCACGGCCTGCTTGACCTCGGCGATGGCATCCCAATCCGCCTGCCCGCCGTAGCCCTGGCTCTTGGTGCGGCCGTGGACGGCGATCAGGCTGGCGCCGTTGTCCTCCAGCCGGCGGGCGTTGTCCACGTGGTGGCGGCTGTGTTCGTCCCAGCCCAGGCGCATCTTGCCGGTCACCGGCAGGCGCAGCTCCGCGGTCAGGCGCTTGAACAGGGTCTCGAGCTTGTCCGGGCAGCGCAGCATGCCGGAGCCGGCCCCGCGTTCGGAGATGCTTTTGACGTAGCAGCCCAGGTTGATATCCAGGATGTCCGGGGCCTCGGCCGGCGGCCGGTCCTGCAGGCGCCGGGCCACGGCCACCAGGCGGTCCACGTCGTGGCCGTAGATCTGAAAGGTCATCGGCCGCTCGCTGGGGTGGAACTCCAGCTTGCGCCAGCACTTGGCGTCGCGCTTGCGGGTGGCGGCCAGCTCGTCGACGTTGACGAACTCGGTGTACGACATGGCCGAGCCCAGCTCGCGGCAGAGCAGACGAAACGGCAGGTCCGAGAAGCCGTCCATCGGCGCCAGGATGACGTCGCCGTGGATGGGGATCTCGCGGACCGCGAACGCGGCCGGGCTGGGCCGGCGGGGGTGGCTGGGCGGGTTCATACCGGGCCTCATCATACCAAAAGCCGCGCCGGCCGACAGGCCGCCGCCCTTTAAACAAAAAAGCCTGCCGGCGAAACACTGCCGGCAGGCGCCTGCCTGGGCCGCGGCCCTCTGAGCGGGCTACTCTCCCAGATCGCGGTTAGCCCGGATCTCCTCGATCGCGTCGTAGCTCCGATCAGCCACCAGCGGTGGGTTAACCAGGCGCGCGGCCCGCAAGTCTTCAATGGCGTCGTAGCCGCGGTCGGCCGCCGGCGCGTTCACTAACCGCGCGGCCCGCAGGTCTTCGATCGCGTCGTAGCTGCGGTCGGCGGCCGGCCGGTTGATCAGCCGCGCCGCCCGCACCGCCTCAACTCCGTCGTAATAATGATAGTAGGCGTCGAGGACGGCCGGGGCGCGCTGCCGGGCATAGGTTTGCAAGCCGGCCACCATCAGCAGAGCCAACAGAATCGTCAGGACAACGGCCAGGGTGCCGAAGACGATCTCCCAGGCGAGGCGGTGGGACACCAGGCTTTCAAACGGGTCGTGATGGACAGTCCCGCCATGGGCGCCGCTCAACACCGGCCGCTGGTGGGTGCCAAACAAGGACTTCCGGGGCATGGTCCTCTCCTTACTGGGGCCGCCGGCACGGACCCGGCGGCGCGATTGGCCTCTTTACCATAGGCCCCTCCAGTTGCCCAAATATGCGCTTTCTTGCCAAGTCGGCGCTCACGCGGCTTGAATCAGGCCTATACTTTTTATGGGGGTTGCTGGCTTGCTCAGCACTGGGATACGGGGGATCACATGACCTCTCTATCCACCCGGATTGCCTTGGCGCAGTTCACCACCTTCGGTGAGCTGTTACGCTATTTGCGGTGCCGGGCGGGCCTCACCCAACGGCAGTTGGCGATCGCGGTTGGATACTCAGAGAGCCAGATCAGCCGCTTGGAGCAAGGCCACCGCCCACCGGATGCCGCCGTTATTGCGGCCCGTTTTGTTCCGGTTCTCGATCTTGAGGCCGAACCCGAAGCAGCCGAGCACCTACTGACCCTGGCGGCCCAGGCCCACCACCCGGCGGGAACCGGCACCCCGCCCGCCCCCTCCGACTCCAGCCCTGAGCCATAAAGCCGATTACATCTATGAGGTCGATCAATGTCCCTCGCCGTCTCCGCTAACTCTCCTTACGACAACTCCAGTTATGGAGAGTTGCGTGACGCCTTCCAGCAGCGGCGGGCGGCGGACCCCACGGCCGGGCCGGGGGTGGACTCGACGAGGGCGCGGCCCGATGAGCGGGCGGGCCGGCCGGCCCTGGATCCGGCCGGGCGCTCGCAGCCGGCGGCCGGCCAACCCGGTCAGCCGCTGTCGGCGGCGGAGCAGGCCGAGGTGGAAAAGCTGAAGGCCCGGGACCGCGAAGTGCGCGCCCACGAGCAGGCCCACCAGGCGGCCGGCGCCGGGCTGATCACGCGCGGCGCCTCCTACTCGTACAAGAGCGGCCCGGACGGCCAGCAATATGCGGTCGGCGGCGAGGTGGGCATCGACACCTCCCCGGTGCGCGGCAACCCGGCCGCTACGATCCGCAAGGCTGAGCGCATCCGGCGCGCCGCCCTGGCGCCGGCCGAGCCCTCCCCCCAGGATCGCGCCGTGGCCGCCGAGGCCAGCCGCATGGCCGCCGACGCCCGCCGGCAACAGGCCCAGCAGGCCTACACCACATCGCCGGCCGCACCCACCAGCACCTTCCAGATCAGCGCCTGAACCTGCGCGCCTTTTAAACAATTACGCCCTGGCCAGGCCAGGGCGTTTTCGTCCGAGTGCCGCAGAGCTTAGAGCACCGCGTCCTTGAGCGCCTTGATCGGGCGCGCCTTGACGACCTTGCGCTCCGGCTTCTCCTTGATCATGATCGGCTCTTTGGTGAAGGGGTTGATGCCGGGCTTGGCCGGCTCCTTCGGCTTGTGCACGGCCGTCAGCTTCAACAGACCGGGGATAGTGACCTCGCCCGGGTTCTTTTTGGAAGCCTTCTTCAACTCGGCCGTCACGACCACGTTCATGGCCGCTAACACAGACGCCGCCTGCTTCTTGGACAAGCCAGACTTGTCCGCCACCGCCTGGACGAACTGCGATTTGGTGAGTTTGCTCTTGGCCATCGATTTGCTCCTGTGATGAGAAATAGCCTTTGAAGGCCCGTTTATACCCCCAAATCCCCTAAAAAGCCAGCAAATCCGCAATCTGGCTGGCGATGGCGGCCGGGCCGGGCAGCACCGCCTGCGTCAGCCGGACGTTGTACGGAATGGGGATATCGGGCACGGCCAGCCGGCGCAGCGGCGCGTCCAAATCGCGGAAGGCTTCGTCGGCCAGCACGGCCATGATCTCGGCCGCGAAGCCGGCGGTGACGGTGTCTTCATGCACCACCAGACAGCGGCCGGTCTTGCGCACAGAGGCCAGCACGAGCTCGCGATCCCA
>JAEURL010000194.1 GCA_016789165.1 Anaerolineales bacterium
AGGGCCGCATACAGCTGCTCGGCCTCCGAGGGCGGGCAGCGCCAGTCGTTGTCCTGGTGCTCGATGGTCAGCGGCGTACGGATGCCGCGCACGTACGCCAGCGGCGACTGCTTCCAGAGCTTCTCCAGGTCATCAAAGCCCATCGTCTCAAACTCGCGCTCCACCAACTGTGGGATGTCGCTGGTGCCGAAGAACGAGATCAGGTTGTACAGGCCGCGCTGGGCCCAGGCGCAGGCGAAGCGCTGATCGTGGCTGACGATCCAGGCCGTCATGTAGCCGGCGTAGCTGCCGCCGGTCAGCGCCATCCGCCGCTCGTCCACAAAGCCCTGGGCCACCACCGCGTCCACGCCCGTCAGGATATCGTGCATGACGTGATCGCCCCAGTCGTTGCGGATGGTCAGGGCATGCTCCTCGCCATAGCCTTCCGAGCCGCGCGGGTTGCAGAAATAGACGGCATAGCCGCGCGCCGCCTGCAATTGCCATTCCAGCCACATGGCGGGCATGGCCGGCCCCCACATCACCCACGGGCCGCCGTGCATGCTCACCACCAGGGGCACGCGCTGGCCGCGCCGCCAGCCCGGCGGCTTGAGCAGCCAGCCCTGGATGCGCCGGCCGTCCGGTGCCGTGTGCCAGAGCTCTTCGATGGGCGCCAGCGCGCGCGCCGCCAGCCAGGCGTCGTTGAAGCCGGTCAGCCGGCGGCCCGTCCGGCGGCCGGCGCGTGCCAGATACACGTCGCCGGGCCGTTCGGGCGTGGTGGCCACGTAGGCCACGTCCCCGGCCTGGTCCAGGCTGTACGCCAGCACCATCTGCCGGCCGCGGAGCACGGGCTCGATCCGCCCGACCCGCACATCGGCGCGGTACAGATGGCCGTCGCCACGGTCGCCCACGGTGAAATAGACCCAGCGCGAGTCCGCCGACCAGCGCAGATCGCCCACGGCGCGGTCAAAATCGAAGGACAGCTCGCGGGCCGGCCCGCCGCCGGCCGGCACCAGCGCCAGGCGGCGCAGCTGGCCCCAGGAGCCCTCGTCCGGCACGCGCCCGGCCGCGATCCAGCGCCCGTCCGGCGAGACCTGGGCGCCGAAGTATTCAAAGCCGGGGTTGCTGAGGAAGCGGTAGGGCCGGCGGCCTTTGGCCGGGACCGGCACGCTGACCAGGGCGCGGTAGTTCCAGGGGTCGTGCTCCGGCTCGCGCGATTGGGTGGAGACCAGGGCCGCGCCGTCCGGGGTCCAGGCCAGCTCGTTGAAATCCAGCTCGCCGTCCGTCAGGCGGCGCGGCTGGCCGGCGGCCTCGGCCGCCCCGTTGGGCACGTCCAGCACGTAGATGTGCGAGCGCCGGCCGTCGTAATACTCGGTGCCGGTGCGGTATGGCAGGCGCGTGATGACGCGCGGGTCCGCGGCCCGTTTCTCGGCCTGCTCTTTGCGCTCGCCGCGCTGGCGGGCCTCCAGGCTGTCGGCCGGCGGCGGGTCCTGCTCGCCGGAGTCCTCGCGGGCCCGCTCCTCGGCGTTGACGTCCGACAGGAAGGCCAGGCGCCGGCCGTCCGGGCTCCAGGTGGGGTCGGCGGCGCCATTCGGCTGGCTGGTCAGGGCGCGGGCCTCGCCGCCGTCCACGTCGATCAGGTAGATTTGCGGCTTGCCATCACGGGCCGAGACGAAGGCCAGCCGCCGGCCGTCCGGCGACCAGCGCGGGGCCAGGTCCATTTTGCCGGCCGTGAACGGGCGCGGCGTGGGCTGGCGCTCGTCCAGGCGGAGGAGCCAGATCTGCCGGCGGTAGCGGTCCTCCAGCCGGTCGGTGGTAACGCGGACGAAGGCCAGGTGCCGGCCGTCCGGGCTGAGCTGCGGGTCTTCCACCGTGATCAGGCTGAACAGGTCTTCGGCGACAAGGGGTTGTTTGGCGGGCAAGGGATGCCTCCGGGATTGAGATGAGGGGTGATGAACCGGGGCCGGCGGGGGGTTACTCGCCGAGCGGCCGGTACAGGGATTGATCCTTGGCGCGGGCGCGGCATTCCGGGCACGGGCACAGCTCGCGCAGATAGGCCCAGGTATAGAGGCCGGTCTGGTGGCCGTCCGTCCACTCCGGCTGGAGGCCGTAATTGCCCACCGGCAGGAGCTTGCTGATCAGGTAGCTCTTGGTGCGTTCCAGCGGGATGGTGAGCAGCAGGCTGTCCACGTCGGGAGGCTGGCCCATGTTGTCGTGGCCGCCGCGGCACTCCACGCACGGGCAGCCCTCGCGCAGGAAGCTGAGCGGATATTCGCTGCGATGGCCGTCATCCCACGGGATGATCAGCAGCTGACGTTGGCGGTCAAGGGTGATGGCGGTTGGGCGGGGCATGGCGGGCTGAGATGAGAATGATGAATGGCAAGCGGCGGATAGCAGAGGGCGGATGGCTCAGGGGCCTTGGACGACCTGCAGGTAATTCTGGACCGCCCAGCCATAGCGGGTGCTGGTGGCGGGATCAACCAGGTACCACCAGGTGAAGCCGTCGGCGCTGACGGGGCCGGCCTGAACCTGAAAGACTTCGCGCTCGATGGCCAGGTAGTTGACCGGCGCGGTCAAGTTGGCCTCCGCGCGCAGGTTGAGGAAGCCCGCCTCGCCGGTGCCCGTCACCTGGACGTAGCCGCCCACGGCCACCTCGCCGGCCGGCGGCGGCGGCGCGGTGGCGGTCGGCGGCTCAACCGGGGCGGGCGTGGGCGCGGCGGCGGCCGGCGTCTCCGGCGCGGCGGCGGTGACGGGCGGCGCGGTCACCAGGCGGGCGGTGGCGGTGGCGCGCGGCAGGTCCGCGGTGCGGGTGGCGGCCGCCAGGCCGGCCAGGACCAGCGAGGCCAGCAGGCAGGCGCCGGCCACGCCGGCCAGCAGCCACCAAGGGATATATCCAGCCGAAGCGCGGGCGGGGGTCATGGCCAGACGGGGGCCCGCTTACGGATCGCAGCGGGCCACCAGGACAGTGATATCGTCAAAAGCCGGCGCGTCGCCCCGGAAGGCGAAAACGTCGTTGAAAATCGCCGAGCACACCTGCTTGGGGTTGGCGTGGCGGTTCCGGTCCAGCAGGCCGGTCAGCCGTTCCAGGCCATAGGAGGCGTTGTCGGCGTCCACGGCATCCGGCACACCGTCCGAAAAAGCCACCAGCAGATCGCCGGGCTCCAGCGTGACGGCCCGCTCCTCCAGCGACAGGTTCGGCCACATGCCCAGGAAGCGCCCCTCCGCGTCCAGTT
>JAEURL010000195.1 GCA_016789165.1 Anaerolineales bacterium
TCCTGGCCTATGCCCACGACCACCCGGTCGCCGCCATCCTGGGCGTGGACGATTCCGGCACCGTGCTGGCCGCCCGGGCCGGCGCCGCGCTGGGCCTGCCGCACAACGCCCCCCAGGCGGCCGAGGCCGCCAGCGACAAAGCCGCCATGCGCGCCCACTTCGCGGCCGCCGGCGTGCCCTCCCCGCCCTTTCAGAAGTTCAGCGTCCGCGACGATCCGGAGGAGATTGTAGAAGCCGTGGGCGAGGGCGCCATCGGCTTCCCGTGCGTGCTCAAGCCCACGCGCCTCTCGGCCAGCAAGGGCGTCATGCGCGCGGACAACGCGTTTGAGTTCCTGGAGCGTTTCGAGCGTCTCAAGCGCATTCTGGCCAAGGAGGGCTGCGACGACCTGGTGGTCGAGAGCTTCATCCCTGGCCGCGAGGTGGCGCTGGAAGGGCTGCTGCAGGCCGGCCGGCTGACGGTGCTGGCCCTGTTTGACAAGCCGGACCCGCTGGACGGGCCCTTCTTCGAAGAGACGATCTACGTCACGCCCTCGCGGCTGCCGGCCGAGACCCAAGCCGCCATCGCCGCTACAGCCCAGGCGGCCTGCGCGGCGCTGGGCCTGCGCGAGGGGCCGGTCCACGCCGAGCTGCGCGTGAACGCCGGCGGCCCGGTGCTGGTGGAAGTGGCCGCGCGCTCCATCGGCGGGCTGTGCGCGCGCACCCTGCGCTTCACACACAACGCCGACGTCTCGCTGGAGGAGCTGATCCTGCGTCAGGCGCTGGGCCAGCCGGCCGCGGCCGCCGAGCGCGAGCGCCAGGCCGGCGGCGTCATGATGATCCCGATCCCGGGCGCCGGCCTGCTGAAGGGCGTGGCTGGCCTGGCCGCGGCCGAGGCGGTGCCCGGCATCGAGGCGATTGAGATCACGGCGCCGCTGGATCAGCCGCTCACCCCCCTGCCCGAAGGCGACAGCTACCTCGGCTTCATTTTCGCCCGCGGCGCCACGCCCGGCGACGTGGAAGACGCCCTGCGGCAGGCGCACGCCCACCTGCGCTTTGAGATCGTCCCCGCCATCTCCCTGGAGCCTCGGCGCCCGGCCGCTAATTTTTAAGACATCGGTCATTGAAATTCCGCCCGGCCGGCATATAATTGAGAAAGAAGGCACAAATGCGCTATTTGAGCTTTATCGGCGGGCAATGGCGAGAGGGCAGCGGCGGGGCCGCCTTCCCCACCTACAACCCGGCCACCGAGGAAAAAGTGGCCGACGTGGCGCAGGCGGAGGCCGCGGATGTGGACGCCGCGGTCCAGGCCGCTCAGAACGCGTACCCGGCCTGGCGGCTGACGCCGGCCCCGCGGCGCGGCGAGATTCTGCAGCGCGTGGGCGAACGGCTGCGCGAGCACAAAGAGGCCCTGGCCCGGCTGCTGACGCAGGAGATGGGCAAGGTCCTGGCCGAGGCGCGCGGCGACGTGCAGGAGGCCATCGACATGGCCTTCTACATGGCCGGCGAGGGCCGGCGGCTGCTGGGGTACACGGCCCCGGTGGAACTGCCGGACAAGTTCGGCATGGCCGTGCGTGACCCGATCGGCGTGTGCGCCCTGATCACGCCCTGGAACTTCCCCATCGCGGTGCCATCTTGGAAGATCTTTCCGGCCCTGATCGCGGGCAATACCCTGGTCTGGAAGCCCTCACCGGAAAGCCCGGCCACGGCCCTGGCCTTCGCCCGCGTCTTTGAGGAGGCCGGCCTGCCGGCCGGCGTGCTCAACGTGCTGTGCGGGCCGGGCGCGGACCTGGGCCGGGCGCTGGTGGCCCATCCGGGCGTGCGCGTGATCTCGTTCACGGGCTCCACCGAGACCGGGCGCGCCATCGCCCGCGAGGCGGCCGGCAAGAAGGTCTCGCTGGAGATGGGCGGCAAGAACGCCATCCTGGTTCTAGACGACGCCAACTTCGACCTGGCGGTGGAGGCCATCACCTGGAGCGCCTTCGGCACCACCGGCCAGCGCTGCACGGCCTGCTCGCGCCTGATCGTCCAGCGCGGGATCGCGCCGCGGCTGAAGGAGGCCCTGGCCGCCAAGACGCGGGCGCTGCGGCTGGGCGACGGCCTCGATCCGGCCAACGACGTCGGCCCCGTGATCAACCGGGCCGCCCAGGAGCGCATCGCCCGTTACATCGCGGTCGGCCGGCAGGAGGGCGCGCGCGTGCTGGCCGGCGGCGCGGCGGCCAGCGTCAACGGCCGCGGCTTCTTCTTCCAGCCCACCCTGTTAGACGGCGTGACGGCCGGCATGCGCGTGGAGCGCGAGGAGATCTTCGGCCCGGTCCTGTCCATTCTGGAAGTGGCCGGCCTGGACGAGGCCGTGGCCATCGCCAATGGCAGCCCGTACGGCCTGTCGTCGTCCGTCTTCACCCAGGACGTCAACCAGGCCTTCCGGGCCATACGTGATTTGACGACCGGCATCGTCTACGTGAACCACGGCACCACCGGAGCCGAGATCCAGTTCCCGTTCGGCGGGACGCGCGGCACCGGCAACGGCCACCGCGAGGCCGGCCAGGCCGGGCTGGAGGTGTTCACCGAGTGGAAGTCGATCTACGTGGATTTCTCGGGCCGGCTGCAACGGGCGCAGATCGATACAGAGGCGATCTTGGCCGCTGAGCACTGATTGCTTCTGGATCAGCAAGCAGGAGGCAGTGAGCGGTGAGCGGTGAGCGGTGAGTTGGGCAGCATGAGCGACGACCTGACCTGGGATGCCTCTTTCGCCCTGGCCCGCCGGCTGCGGGCCGTCCATCCGGAGGCGGATCTCGATTGTGTAACTTTGAACATGATTTATAATTGGGTGGTCGCCCTGCCGGAGTTTAAAGACGATCCCCAGCTCGCCAATGATGAGCTGCTCCAGGCCATTTACCAGGAGTGGTACGAGGAGATTAACCCGCTATGAGCTCGATTGCCAAGGAACTGGCGAACCCGGATGTGCCGGTCTCAGCCGAACTCCAGAACAACGTCTTCATTACCACCATCGACAAGATCTACAACTGGAGCCGGCGCAACTCGATGTGGCCGATGATGTTCGGCCTGGCCTGCTGCGCCATCGAGATGATCTGCACGGCCGCCAGCCGTTTTGACTTCAGCCGCTTCGGCATGGAGGTCATGCGGCCGTCGGCGCGCCAGGCGGATATGATGATCGTCTCCGGCACGGTGACCAAGAAGATGGTGCCGCAGATCGTGCGCCTGTACAACCAGATGCCCGAGCCCAAGTACGTGGTGGCGATGGGCGCCTGCGCCAGCGGCGGCGGCCCGTTCAAAGAGGGCTACAACGTCGTCTCCGGCATCGACAAGTTCATCCCCGTGGACGTCTACATCCCCGGCTGCCCGCCCACCCCGCAGGCCCTGCTCAACGGCCTGATCACGCTCCAGAAGAAGATCGACGGCCAGTCCATCACCCAGGTGCCGTGGTACCGGGCCGGCAAATCCGAGCCGATCCCGGTGCCGATCCTGGGCCCGGACCTGATCGATCCGCGCCACGCCCCGCTCCTGCGCCAGCGCGCGGCCGAAGCCGCCGCGGCCCAGATGAACGCCGCTCAGCCGGCTGAAGCCGCCCCGGCCGGGCCGACCGCGTAAGAGCGGGCCTCCGGTCCGCCCCGACAAAGGAAGTCGTCCTCATGACTGTCGCTCCCGCTCCCACCACCACCGAGCTCAAGCTGGATCAGCTCTTCCCGGGCGAGGCCACGCCCGACGCCCGCAAAGGCTACAGCGGCTACATCGTCAAGCCGGACAAGCTGGTGGAGGTCGCCACCGCCCTGCGCGATCAGCACGGCTATGATTACTGCTCGTCGGTCACCGGCGTGGACTACCTCGAGCAGGGCCAGTGCGAGGCCGTCTACCATCTCTACAACACCAAGACCGGCGGGCCGGCGGTGGTGATCAAGGCGCAGGCCCCGCGCGACAACGCCGTGCTGCCTTCGCTCACCCCGGTCTGGCCGGGCGCCGACTTCCAGGAGCGCGAGGCCTGGGACCTGTACGGCATCAAGTTCACGGGCCATCCGGATCTGAAGCGCATCCTGATGTGGGAGGGCTTCCACGGCCACCCGATGCGCAAGGACTGGAAAGAGGCCTACTACGAGCAGGAGGGCAAGCCCTTCGACGCGCGCTGGCCGGGCGGCCAGGTGCACCGCTCCGAGGAGAAGAACCCCTTCGGCCACAACGTGGCCTACCCGGAGGGCTTCACGCTGGAGGGCTGGAGCGAGCAGGCCGACAAGGCCGTCTACGACAGCCTGCCCACCGGCGGCCACGGCTCCACCGAGGAGGGCATGCGCACCGACCTGGTGACCGTCAACCTCGGCCCGCAGCACCCCTCCACGCACGGTGTCTTCCGCATCGTGGCCACGCTGGACGGCGAGACCATCGTCAAGCTGGAGCCCGTCATGGGCTACCTGCACCGCAACCACGAGAAGATCGGCGAACGCAACACCTTCATCCAGAACATCCCCTTCACCGACCGGCTGGATTACATCACCTCCATGTCCAACAACCACGGCTATGTGCTGGCCGTGGAGAAGCTGATGGGCCTCAAGCCGCCGGAGCGCGCCGAATATCTGCGCGTGATGATGGTGGAACTGACCCGCATCGTCAACCACACCTGGGCCATCGGCTTCCTGCTCAACGACCTGGGCGCCTTCTTCACCCCGGTGCTCTACGTGGCCAAGGAGCGCGAGCTGATCCTGGACGTCTTCGAGGCCACCGCCGGCTCGCGCATGATGTGCAACTACATGCGCTTCGGCGGCGTCTCGCGCGACATCACCCCGGAGGCCTTCCAGCAGGTCAAGGACATGGTCTACGACCGCCTGCCGCGCCTGCTGGACGAGATCGACACCTACCTGACCAACAGCGAGATCGTGCGCACGCGCTCGATCGGCGTGGGCGTGCTCTCGGCCGCCGACGCCGCCGCCTACAGCGTGGGCGGGCCGGTGCTGCGCGCCTCGGGCGTGGCCTACGACGTGCGCAAGGCCGAGCCCTACAGCATTTACGACCGCTTCGACTTCAACACCGCGGTGCGCTACCAGGGCGACAACTACGACCGCTACCTGGTCCGCCTGGACGAGTGCCGCGAAAGCCTGAAGATCCTGCGCCAGGTCTGCGAGCAGATGCCGGCCGGCGAGATCCAGGCCGGCAAGCCGCAGTACCAGGCGCGCGTGCCGGCCGGCGAGGCCTACGGGCGCGTGGAGAACCCCAAGGGCGAGCTGGGCTACTACGTCATCTCCACCGGCAAGGCCAACGCCTACCGCTATCACGTGCGCGCCCCGTCGTTCATCAACCTGACGCCGTTCGGCAAGATGTCCGTGGGCCACAAGATCGCGGACGTGGTCGCCATCCTGGGCAGCATCGATATCGTCTTGGGCGAGGTGGACCGCTAAGCGGCGGCCGCTGGAAGCAGGAGAGAGCTATGTTTGGATCTGGCATCGTTCGCGGCCTGGGCGTGGTCTTCAAGCACTTCGTGGAGAGCTGGGCGGATGACATCCGCTGGCTCGGCCGGCGCTATTACAACCCGGAGGCGCTCAAGATCCGCCAGAGCACCAAGGCCACCGGCACCTTCACGGTGATGTACCCGGAGGAGAAGCTCCCCACCCCGGAGGAGTTCCGCTACATCCCCTTCCTGGTCTACGAGGAAAAGGGCCAGGAGAAGGATTACCGCTGCACGTCTTGCGGCATCTGCGCCAAGGTCTGCCCGCCGCAGTGCATCTGGATCGAGCGCACCAACGACCCGAAGACCAACCGGCCGATCCCGCAGCCGCGCAACTTCTACATCGACGTCGATATCTGCATGAACTGCGGCCTGTGCGCCGAGTTCTGCCCCTTCGACGCGATCAAGATGGACCACAACTACGAGCTGGCCTCGTACGACCGGACCACGGCCCACATTTTCGACAAAGAGAAGCTGGGCAAGCCGGTCAGCTATTACCAGTCCATCCGGCCGGCCAACTACGCCCGCGAAGAGCAGGCCCGCGCCGAGGAAGAGGCCAAGAAGGCCGCCAAGGCCGCGGCCGCCAAGCCCGCCGCGAAACCCGCCGCGCCGGCCGCCGAAAAGAAGGACTAGGCGCGCCGCCGCCCGCGTTCCCGCACTCACAAGGGCGGACTGGTGTCCGCCCTTGTGCTTTCCTAAGAGGTAGCCGTCATGTTCGCCCGTCCCCCGCAGTCGCCGGCCCCCCGGCCGGCCAAATCCGTCATCGCCATCGCCTCCGGCAAGGGCGGCGTGGGCAAGAGCACCGTGGCCGTCAACGTGGCCGTGGCCCTGGCCCAAGCCGGCCACCGGGTCGGCCTGCTGGACGCCGACATCTACGGCCCCAACACGCCCATGATGCTGGGCGTCAAGGAGTACCAGCCGGCGGCCGTGGACGGCAAGCTGCCGCCGGCCCGCGCGCACGGCGTGGAGCTGTTCTCGATGGGCTTCATCGTCAAGCCCGAGCAGGCCATCATCTGGCGCGGCCCCATGCTGGACAAGGCCATCCGCCAGTTCATGACCGATGTGGCCTGGAGCCAGCTGGATTACCTGCTGGTGGATATGCCGCCCGGCACCGGCGATGCCCAGTTGACCGTCTCGCAGGCCTTCGCGCTGGCCGGCGCCGTCATCGTCACCCTGCCCCAGGCCGTCTCCCAGGCCGACGCCCGGCGCGGGCTGGAAGGCTTCCGGCAGATGGAAGTGCCCATCCTGGGGGTGGTGGAGAACATGAGCTACCTGGCCCTGCCGGACGGCGGGAAGCTGGACGTCTTCGGCCAGGGCGGCGGCCGGCAATTCGCCGCGGCCGCCGGCGTGCCGTTCCTGGGCGAGATCCCCATGGACCCGCAGGTGCGCGTCGGCGGCGACGGCGGCACGCCGGTGGTGGTGAGCCATCCCGCCTCACCCGTGGCCCAGGCCTTGCTCCAGGTGGCGCGCGCCATCGTCGAGCGCGCCGACGCGGCCGCCAGCCAGAACACCTTCATCCCGATCACGGAAATCTAGGCGCGGCGGCCGGCGCTCTCGGCGCCCGCCCGCCTCAGCCGACTCCCCGAACCCGGCCGCCCTTGGCCGGGTTCGGCGTTCCTGCCGTATAATCCAATAAAATAAGACCGCTCTACTCCGATTACCCGGCCACCGCCTGGCCGGGTCGGCGGGTGGCACCTGTGCGCTTTCTAGCGAGCTTATCGACGCGTCTGATGATCGTCGTCTTCGCCCTGTTCCTGGGGTTGGCAGCGCTCAGCCTCGCCCTCGCCGCCCAGGTCTACCCGCTCACCTCAACCGAATTCGTGCGCCTGGCGGCCGGGGTAGGCGTGGCCGGCCTGCTGGCCCTGGCGGCCGTCGGCTGGCTGGGCCGCATCTGGCTCGGGCGCCGGCTCCGGGTGCTGGCAGACACCCTGGATCGGCTGGGCCGGGGCGACCTCACCGCCCGGGCCGGGCTGGGCGGCGCGGACGAGGTCGCCTGGCTCGGCCAGGCGCTGGACCAACTGGCGGCGGCGCTGGAGCAACGCGAGGCCGGGCGGCGCGAGGCCGAAACCCAATTGCAGGCCAGCGAGCGGCGCTACCGCCGGCTCGTGGAATTGTCGCCGGACGCGATCCTGATCCGGGTCGAGGACCAGATCGTCTTCATCAACCTGGCCGGCGCGCGGCTGCTCGGCGCCAGCGAGCCCACCCAGGTGGCCGGCCGCCGGTTCGGGGACTTCGTGCATCCGGCCAGCCGCGACCGGGCGCGCGAACGCCTGCAGCCGGCCGAGCCGGAGTCTGGCGCCGCCCCGCTGGAGCTGACGCTGGCGCGCCTGGACGGATCCACGTTCGAAGCCGAGGTCTCCGTCTCGCCGCTGGCCCACGGCGGCCAGCCGGCCGCGCAGGTGATCATCCGCGACATCACCGAGCGCAAGCAGGCCGAGGCCGCCCTGCGCGAAAGCGAGGCCCGCTTCCGCTCGATGGCGGACAGCGCCCCGGTGCTGATCTGGACCGCCGGCCTGGACGGGCTGCGCACCTTCTTCAACAAACCGTGGCTGGACTTCACCGGCCGCCGTCTGGACCAGGAGCTGGGCATGGGCTGGACGGACGGCCTGCACCCCGACGATTACCAGCGTTACCTGGAGGCCTACACCACGGCGGTCAAGACCGGGCACAGCCTCGAGCTGGAGTACCGCCTGCGGCGCGCCGACGGCGCCTACCGCTGGCTGGTGAGCATCGCCGTTCCGCGCTTTACGCCGGCCGGCCGGCTGGCCGGCTACATCGGCACCTGCCTGGATCTCACCGAACGGCACGAGGCCGAGGAGGCGCTGCGTCTCTCGCGTGATCAATTCGCCTTCATCCTGCAAAGCGCGGCCGATGGCATCACGGCCCAGGACCCGGCCGGCCGCCTGCGCTATGCTAACGAGGCCGCGGCCCGCATGTTGGGCTACGCGTCCGCCGAGGCGCTGCTGGCCGTCCCCTGGCCGGAGGTCTTGCAGCAACTGGAGGTCTTCGACGAGGCCGGCCAGCCCTTTGCGCTGGACCAACTGCCCGGCCAGCGGGCCTTGCACGGCGTGCTGAAAGCCGCGGCCACGGTCCGCCTGCGGCCCCGCTCCGCCGGCGAGGAACGCTGGCTGGCCATCCAGGCCACGCCCGTGTTCAACGAGCGCGAACAGATCGAGCTGGCCGTCAACGTCTTCCAGGACATTACCGGGCTGCGGCAGGCCGGGCTGGCGCAGCGCCTGCTGGCCGAGGCCGGCCGCCTGCTGGCCGCGCCCGTGGACAGCGCCGCCTGGCTGGCCGACCTGACCCGCCTGGTGGTGCCGGCGCTGGCGGACTGGGGCGCCCTGGACATCGTCACCCCGGAGGGCGCCGTCCAACGGGTGGCCGTGGCCGGCACGGCGGCGGTCCAAGCGCGGCTGGCGGCCGGGCACCCCTTTGAGCCGGACGCCCCGCACGGGTCGGCGCGCAGCCTGCGGCTCGGCGTGTCCGAGCTGTACCCGTTCATCCCGGATTCGCTCCTGGATGCGGCGGCGCGCGACGAGGCGCACCTCCAGGCCCTGCGCGCGCTCGATCTCAAATCAGCCCTGGTCGTGCCGCTGCTGGCGCGCGACCGGCCGTTGGGGGCCCTGACGCTGGTGCGCGTGGACACCCGCCAGCGCTACAGCCGGGCGGACCTGGCGCTGGCCGAAGAGCTGGCCCGGCGGGCCGCCCTGGCCCTGGATAACGCCCGGCTGTATGACGAGGCCCAAAAACTGAACGCCTCCCTGGAGCAGCGCGTCACCACGCGCACCACCCAGCTGCAGGCCACCAACGCCCGCCTGGAGCGCGAAGTGGCGGAGCGCGAGGCCGCCCAGCGCCGGCTGGAGGACTCGCAGGCGCAGCTGCGCCGGCTGTCGGCTCATCTGCAGGCCGCGCTCGAGGAGGAGCGGATCCGCATCGCCCGCGAGATCCATGACGAACTGGGCCAGGCCCTGGCCGGCCTCAAGATGGATGTGGCCTGGCTGCGGCGCTCCCTGGGCCAGCCGGCGCCGGCCGTGGCCCTCAAGCTGGAAGACATGACGGTCCTGATCGAAGCGACCGTGCAGGCCATGCGCCGGATCTCGGCCGAGTTGCGGCCCAGCCTGCTGGACGACCTGGGGCTGGTGGCCGCGGTGGAGTGGCAGCTGGATGAATTCCGCGAACGGACCGGCCTGGAGTGCCAGCTGACCACCGCGCTCCAGAACGGCCCGCCCGAGGCCGATCAGGCGGCCGCGCTCTTTCGCATCCTGCAGGAGGCGCTGACCAATGTGGTCCGCCACGCGGCCGCCCGGCGCGTCAGCGTCACCCTGGCCGAAGGCCCGCAGACCCTGACGCTCCGCATCCAGGATGACGGGCGCGGCATCACGCCGGCCGAGGCCAGCCAGTCCAAGTCCTTTGGCCTGCTGGGGATGCGTGAGCGCGTCCATCGGCTGGGCGGCGAGATCGAGGTGCACGGCCGGCCCGGCCAGGGCACCACCATCACCGTCCAGGTGCCGTTGACACGGAGGCCCAACCATGATCAAAGTCCTGATCGCTGACGATCACGCCGTGGTGCGCCAGGGCCTGAAACAGATCCTGGGCGAAGTGCCGGACATGACCGTGGTCGGCGAGGCCACCACCGGCCAGGAGGCGCTCGAGCAAGCGCGGGCGGTCGAGTGGCAGGTGATGATCCTGGACCTCACCCTGCCCGAGCGCAGCGGCTTCGACGTGCTGCTGGCGGTGCACGCCGAGCAGCCGGGCCGCCCCGTGCTGATCCTGAGCATGCACGCCGAGGACCAATACGCCCGGCGCATGCTCAAGGCCGGCGCGGCCGGCTACCTGACCAAGGAGAGCGTGCCGGAGGAGTTGATCCAGGCCATCCGCAAGGTGGTGGAGGGCGGGATCTACGTCAGCCCGAGCTTGGCCGAGAAGCTGGCCCGCGAGCTGGGCGCGCCCCCGGACCGTGACCCGCACGAGGCCCTGTCGGACCGCGAGTTTCAGGTGCTGCGGCTGATTGCCACCGGCAAGACCCCCACCCAGATCGCCGAGGCGCTCACCTTGAGCGTCAAGACCGTCAGCACCTATCGCGCTCGCGTGCTGGAAAAGATGAACCTCCGGACGAACGCCGAGCTGATCCACTACGCCATCCAACACCAGCTGATCGAGGGCGAGCTGTAGGCCGCGCCCGGTCAGACAACCCGCCACAGCCCCCGCCGCCGCTCTCCTACGCGCCGGTCAGCCGCGCGCTGATAGCGGCCGGCCCGCGTCCCGGCTATGCTCGTTGTCCAGGGGACGGGCCGCCTAGGCCGAGGGTTGGCCCGCCCCCTGCTTTCCCCCGTGAACACAGAAAGCCAGGCCGCTATGGCCCTGCCCGCCCGTCCCGACATCCACCAGGTCCTCGCCGCCTGCCGCGGCCAGCATCATCTGGTCGTCATGCAGGCCTATCCCGACCCGGACGCCATCGCCTCGGCGTTCGCCCACCGGCTCCTCAGCGCCTGGTACGACATTGAGACGACCCTGCTCTACACCGGCAAGATCAGCCATTCGCAGAACGCGGCCCTGGTGAAACTGCTCGGGCTCGACCTGACGCCCTACACGCCCGGATTGGACCTGGCCGGCTATGCCGGCGCCGTCTTCGTCGACAACCAGGGGACGACCTCCGACGAAATCGCGCGCGCCCTGGAGGCCGCCGGCGTTCCCGCGCTGCTGGTGGTGGACCATCACGATCCCCAGGAACGGCTCAAGCCGGCGTACAGCGACATCCAGCGCGTCGGCGCCACGGCCACCCTTTACGCCGGCTACCTGGAACACGGCCCGCTGGAGTTGGATAAAGCGCAGCGCGACCACCGGGCGGTGGCCACGGCGCTGCTCCACGGCCTGATCACGGACACCGGCGGCTTTGTGCGGGCCGGCGCCGAAGACTTCTGCGCCGCCCGTTTCTTGAGCCAGTTCCGGGACGCCGACCTGCTCGACCAGATCATGCACCAGGCCCGGCCCAAACAGGCGATGGAGGTCATCCGGCAGGCGCTGGGCAACCGCCTGGTCGTGGAGAGCTTCTCCATCGCCGGCGTCGGCTATTTGCGGGCCGCGGACCGCGACGCCATCCCGCAGGCCGCCGATTTCCTGATGACCGAGGAAAACGTCCACACCGCCATCGTCTATGGCATCGTCATCGGCGACGATCAGAAAGAGACCGTCGTCGGTTCGCTGCGCACCGCCAAGCTCACCCTCTCACCCGACGACTTCCTCAAGGAAGTCCTGGGGCGCAACGCCGATGGCCGGCCCTACGGGGGCGGCAAGGCCGCGGCCGGCGGCTTTGAAGTCCCGATCGGCTTTCTCTCCGGCGATCACGGCAGCGATTACCGCGACCTGAAGTGGCGGGTGTTCGACGCGCAGATCAAGCACCGGCTCCTGAGCAAGATCGGGGTCGAGCACCATCCTCCGGCCTGACCCGCGCCTGTCAGACAGCGGCCGGCAGCCGCAGACCAAATCCTCCGACACGTGTCCAGGGGTTCGGCTGCTGGCCGGCGCCGATCCGTGGCGCTACGCTCTAGCCAGGGACCGCCCGCTCAGGCTGCCCCGGGGAGCGCTTATGGCGACAGCCATCTTCGAACAGCCGATCGGCCAGTTGCTCAAGCAGTACAAGATCATCCGGCTGCTGGGCGAAGGCCAGACCGGCCCGGTCTACCAGGCACGCGACCTGGTCCAGCAGCACGACGTGGCGCTCAAGGTCCTGCCCCTGCACCTCACCGAACGGCCCGGCTTCTCCGAGCTGTTCCTGGAGGCCGCGCGCACCGCCGCCCAGCTGGAGCATCCCAACATCGTCAAGGTCCTGGATTTCGGCTGGGACCACGCCGTGCCCTTCATCGTGATGGAGCGCCTGCCCGGCGAGACCTTGCACCGGCTCCTGCTGGCCTTGCCGGCCCAGCAGCGCTGGCTGAAGTTGGCCGAGGCCGCCGCCCTGACGCGGCAGATTGCCCTGGCGGTGGATTACCTCCGCCGGCAAGGCCCGATCCAGCGGCGCCTGCAGCCGAGCGACATCATGTTCAAGCCCGAGCCAAGCGAGGGCCTGCCCTATCGGCCGGTGCTCACCGATCTCGGGCTGGCGAACCTGGCCGCCGGCGGCCTCCGCCACACGGGCGGCTCGTCCGAACCGGCCGCCTACCGCGCGCCGGAGCAGGCCCATGACAGCGCGCCGGACGCCCGCGGCGATGTCTACGCCCTGGGCGTGCTGCTCCACAAGCTCGCCGTCGGGCAGCTTCCTTCGCCCGCCGCAGCCGCGCCGCCTCTGACGGCCCTGCGCCCGGACCTGCCAGAGGACTTGGCCCGCATCATCCGCCAGGCCCTGGCCCCGGACCCCGCCGACCGGTTTGCCGGCGCGGCCGAGCTGGCCAACGCTTTGGGAGCGGTCTGGCCGGCCCTGGCCAGCCAGCCTGATCGGGGGGCCCTCAGCCTGGCCGCGCTGATCCGGGCCGA
>JAEURL010000299.1 GCA_016789165.1 Anaerolineales bacterium
CAGCGGCGGCGGCGGGCCAGGCCCCGCCAGGCCAGGCCGATCACGGCCAGGCCGGCCAGCCCGGCGGCCGCCAGGCCCAGCGGCCGGGCCTGCGGGTTGGCCTCCGTCCAGCAGAGCGCGGGCTGATACCACGGGCGTAAGAGGTTGCGCAGGCGCGCCGTGAGCGCGCCGGGCGCCGTGGTGAACGGGTACTCGGGCGAAATGCCGGTCCGCCCCTGCGCGTCGGTGGACGCGAACTGCGCGTAGTAGGTGGTGGCCGGCCGCAGCCCGGCTAAGGTGAGCGTGTGCTCCACGCCGGCCTCGGCCTCGGCCGCCACCAGCACCACGGGCAGCTCCGCGCCGGGCAGGGAGGCCAGCCGCCAGTCCACGGCGCCGGAGCGCGGCTTGATCCAGACCTGGCCGCGCGCCGGCCGGTCCGTGGTCCAGGCTATGGTTACGCCGGCATCGCTTGGCTGCAGGTCCACGCCGGCCGCCTGCGGCGGGTCGCCAGGCTCCGGCCGGGTCGGCGTCACGGGCGGGACCGTCGGAGGCGCGGCCTGGCTGTCCAGGATCAGGGTGGCGGCCGGTGTGGCCGGCTGCGCACCCAGGTCGGCCAGCAGGTTATACGTGATCTGCTGCAGGCGCGGATCAGGATCGTGTTCGGCCAACCCCCAGGACCACAGAATCGTGCCGCTGGAGAAGACCGTGGCGCCGCTTGGGGCGACGTAGCGCGTGGTGTGCGCCTCGGCGGTGCCAAACTCAAGCAGGTGCCCGGCGTCGGTCAGGAGCGCGCCATACACCGGGGAGGCGGCCAGGATCTGCAGGCCGGCCGGCGAGCGCCCATTGTCGGCCACGGCGTCCCACTCCCAGCCCATGATGGTGTGGCCGATGTCGGCGTAGGTGCCGGGCGGAAGCGCCGCCAGGCCGGTGTTGCGGTAGAGCCGGTCCTGGGCCTGCTCGGCCGTGACCCGCAGCGGAAAGAAAACGGTGTCGTTGTCGCCCCGATACTGCACGCCCAGCAGGGCGTTCTCGGGAGCGGCGGCGCCGGCCGGGTCCCGCCAGGTGCCGGTGGCCTGACCGCTGGGGTCCGGGCCGCCGCTCTCGGTGGTCTTGTAAGTGACCAGCACCCGGTCCGGTTCGCCCGTCCACGGGTCCGGCTCCAGGCGTACCCGCCAGTAGCTGGTGTTGGCCGAGAAGAAGGCCAAGTGCACGCCGGCGTCGCGAGCGGCCGTGATCGCGTCGCGGATGGGCTGGGTCCAATACTCGTCGTGGCCGATGGCCAGGAAGGCCTTGTGCTCCAGCAGCCGGTTGCGGGCGCCCGGCAGGCCGGAGCGGTGCGTGTCCCAGTTGGAGCTGTAGCTGAGGTCGTAGCCCTGCGCCTCCAGCCAGTACACCATCGGCTGATCGGCGAAGAAGTAGGTGTTGCCCGTGTCGATGGTCGGGAACTGGTACGGGCGGTCGAGTGAGACCTTGACGGCGCGCGGCGCGGCGGCGGCGGTGGGGCAGTAGCTTGAGTTGTAGGTGTAGAGTGATTTGCCGCCGTAGTTGCTGTAGGCTTGATAGGTGAAGTCGCCGATCTGGACGAGCAGATCAGACCGGCGCGCGTCGTCGCGGACGACGAACAGGCTGTAGTTCTCGCCGCCGGTGTCCGGGCGGACCAGCTTGGCGAGGTAGATGCCGGAGACCCACTCCGCCGGGACGGTCAGCTCGTAGGCGGCCGTCCAGTTGGCGCAGCTGGCCAGCCCGGTGGCGCGGTCCGCCTGACAGGCCGGCTGCACTTGGCCGGGCAGGCCGCGCACCGCCTGGATCAGCCGGCCGCCGGCGCCGCCGTAGTAGCCGCTGCGGAAAATCAGCAGGTCAAAGCGCGGGGCGTCGGTGTTGACGAAGAAGCGCAGGGTCTCGCCGGCCGCCACGCTGGGCGCGGACGCGAAGCCGGCGATATCGTTCTGGTAGTGGGCCACCCGCCACTCGGCGGAACCGGGCTGGCAGTTCTCGGCCACGACCGGGTTGGCCGGCGCCGCGCACGGGTCCGGCGTCTGGGCGTGAGCGGCGGCCGGCAGCGCCAGCAGGCCGAGCAGCAGGGCAAGCGCCCGGCCGATCCAGCGGCGCGGGTTGAAAATGGGCATAGCGGCCTCCTTGGCCGGCCGACGGCGGCCGGGGAAACCCGCCGGGCCGGCCAGGCCCGCTGCGGGAGCACGGGCCATGGTACCTGGCTGGCGGCGGGCCGGCAACCGGGCGCCGCGTCTGGCCTGATTGTGAGAAATGCGCCTACCCAAAACCTGACAATCCTCCTATTTCAGAGTCGCCGGCCCTTTGGCTATGCTTATGTCTGGCCTGCGGCCGGAGCCTTGGCCGCGGCGTGTTCAATCGCAGAGGACTAGCGCAACAATGACGTCAACGCCCAACCTGGAAAATTCGCTCTCACGCGCCGCCGTGGTGGACCTGGTCATCGCCGGCGTCAACGAAGCTCTGGCGATGGCCGAGAACCCGCCGGACCCGGCCAGCCTGACCGAGGCCACGCGCCTGATCGGCGAGAGCGCGGTGCTGGATTCGCTCGGCCTGGTGACGGCCGTGCTGGAGATCGAGCAGCGCCTGGCGGACCAGCACGATGTGGTGCTGGTGCTGGCCGACGAGCGGGCCATGTCCCAGAAGCACAGCCCCTTCCGCTCGGTGGGCGCGCTGGCCGATTACGTGCTGAAGCTGGCCGCGGAGCAGGGCGCGCATGCCTGAGGGATCGGCCGGCGAGACCCCGGTGGCCCTGGTCACCGGCACGCGCAAGGGCATCGGCCGCTACCTGGCCGAGCACTTTCTGGCCCGCGGCCTGCGCGTGGAGGGCTGCAGCCGGGAGCCGGCCGGCTGGGAGGCGCCCGGCTACACCCATCATTGCCTGAGCGTGGCCGACGAGGCCGGCGTCAAGGCCATGCTGACGGACATCCAGAAGCGGCTGGGCCGGCTGGATATCCTGGTGAACAACGCCGGCATCGCCTCGATGAACCACGTCCTGCTCACCCCGGACGCCACGGCGGTCAAGATCCTGGACACCAATTTCCGCGGCACCTTCCTGCTGTGCCGCGAGGCCGCCAAGCTCATGCGCCGGCGCAAGTACGGGCGCATCGTCAATGTGAGCACCATCGCCGTGCCCCTGCAGCTGGAGGGCGAGAGCCTGTACGCGGCCTCCAAGAGCGCGGTGGAAACCTTCTCGCGCGTGCTGGCGCGCGAGGTGGCCGATTTCGGCATCACCGTCAACGTGGTCGGCCCGACGCCCATCGAGACCGACCTGATCCGCAACGTGCCCAAGGACAAGATCGCGGGCATCATCCAGCGCCTGGCCGTCAAGCGGCTGGGGCGTTTTGAAGACGTGGCCAACGTCGTCGATTTCTTTATCCGCCCGGAGAGCGAGTACATCACCGGGCAGGTGCTTTACCTGGGAGGCGTGGCGTGAGCATTCAGTGGCTATTGGACCGCATGGGGCAGTGGCGGGCGGAGCCGGCCATCGCCCGCGGCAAGCGTCTGACCACCTACGGCGAGCTGGTGGACCGCGTGGAAGAGTGGCGCGCGCGCCTGGACGCCCAGGGCCTGCGCCGCGGCCAGGTGGTGGCCCTGCGCGGCGACTACACGGCGCCGGCCGTGGCCCTGCTGCTGGCCCTGATCGACCGCGGCGCCATCGTGGTGCCGCTGACCGAGGCGGCCGAGACCCAGCGCGAGGAGTTCCTGGCGATTGCCGAGGTGGAGGTGGAGATCAGCTTTGACACCGCCGACGCCTGGACCTGGGACGCGCGCCCGGTGGCGGCCGCCAACCCGCTGACCCAGCAGCTGCGGGCGGAGGGCGAGCCGGGGCTGGTGCTGTTCTCGTCCGGCTCCACCGGCAAGAGCAAGGCCGCCCTGCACAACTTCACGCGCCTGCTGGATAAGTTCAAGGTCGAGCGCCAGCGCATGGTCACGCTCACCTTCCTGCTGCTCGATCACATCGGCGGCATCAACACCCTGTTCTACACGCTCTCCAACGGCGGCACCGTGGTCTCGGTGACCACGCGCAACCCGGACGTGGTGTGCGAGGCCATCGCCCGCAACCGCGCGGAGATGCTGCCCACCTCGCCCACCTTCCTGAACCTGCTGCTGATCTCGGAGGCCTACAAGCACCACGACCTGAGCTCGCTCAAGCTGATCACCTACGGCACCGAGGTGATGCCGGAGAGCACCCTGCAGCGCGTGGCCGAGCTCTTCCCGGGCGTCAAGCTGCAGCAGACCTACGGCCTCTCGGAGCTGGGCATCCTGCGCTCCAAGTCGCGCGACAACAAGTCCCTGTGGGTCAAGGTGGGTGGCGAGGGCTTTGAGACCAAGGTGGTGGACGGCTTGCTGTGGGTGCGCGCCCACTCGGCCATGCTGGGCTATCTGAACGCGCCCAGCCCCTTTGACGCCGAGGGCTGGATGAACACCGGCGACATGGTGGAAGTGGACGGCGAGTACCTGCGCATCCTGGGCCGCAAATCCGAGATCATCAACGTCGGCGGGCAGAAGGTTTACCCGGCCGAGGTGGAGAGCGTGCTGCTGCAGATGCCCAACGTGCGCGACGCGGTGGTGATCGGCGAGAAGAACCCGATCACGGGCCAGGTGGTGACGGCGCGCGTGAACGTCTTTGAGCCGGAGGACCCGGCCGAGTTCAAGAAGCGCCTGCGCGCCTTCTGCCGGGACAAGCTGGCCACCTACAAGATCCCGGCCAAGATCGAGATCAGCGGGCAGGAGCAGTTCAACGCCCGCTTCAAACGGATGCGCAAGGCGGAACCGGTCGGCTGACGCTAAACGCGCTAAAGCTTAACCAAGCTCAGACACGCTTTGCCGACCGGCAAGGCGTGTCTGCATTCTAGGTGGTTTTGTTGGGAGGAGGTTGGAGTATGCGAACAAGCATTTTCCACCGCGCGGCGGCGCTGCTGGGGCTGCTGGCGCTGCTGGCCGGCGCCCTCGCTCGGCCAGCGCAGGCCCAGGCCGCCGGCTACGCCCTGCGCTTCTACGGCCACGGCACGGCCGACATCGACCGCGTCAAGATCGCCCTGGATCCGGCCCGGCCGGTGGACGTGGGCGGCGATTTCACCCTGGAGGCTTGGCTCAAGGCCGAGCCGGGCGCCAACCCCTCGGCGGCCGGCCAGTGCGGGTCCAACGACGGCTGGATCTACGGCCACATCATCTTCGACCGGGACGAGTGGGGCGACGGCGACTACGGCGACTTCGGCGTGTCGCTGAGCGGCGGGCGCCTGGTCTTCGGCGTCAGCCGCGGCGCGGCCGGCACCACCGTCTGCAGCACCAACGCCATCGCCGATGGGGCCTGGCACCACGTGGCCTTCACCCGCCGCGCCGCCGACGGCCAGCTGAGCATCTTCATCGACGGCCGGCTGGAGGCCCAGGCGGCCGGCCCGGCCGGCGACGTGAGCTACCGCGACGGCCGCGCCACCAGCTACGCCGACGACCCGTTCCTGGTGATCGGGGCCGAGAAGCACGACGCCGGCGCCAGCTATCCGTCCTTCAACGGCTGGGTGGACGAGGTGCGCGTCTCCACGACCGTGCGCTACACGGCCGCCTTCACCCGGCCGGCCGCGCCCTTCACGCCGGACGCGAGCACGGCCGCGCTCTATCACTTTGACGAAGGCCCGGCCGGCGCCTGCACCGGCCAGGTGCTGGACAGCTCAGGCGCGGCCGGCGGGCCGAGCCACGGCCAGTGCCGCTACGGCGGCACCGGGACCGCCGGCCCCGTCTACGTCGCCGATACGCCCCTGGCCGCCTCACCCACGGCGGCGGCGACCGCCACGGCCACCGCCACGCGCAGCGCCACCCCGGCCGCGCCCACGGCCACCAGCGCGGCGCCGGCCACGGCCACGCGCACCGCTACCCTGCCCCCCAGCACCGCCACGCTCCCGCCCACCGATCCGCCCAGCGCGACGCCGGCCGGCCCGACGGACGTGATCTTCGCCGACTCGTTCGAAGCGGGAAATCTGCTGGCCTGGACGACCAGCGTGACCGATGCCGGCGACCTGAGCGTCGCCGGGCCGGCGGCCCTGGCGGGCGGGTTGGGCGTGCAGGCCGTGGTGGACGACAACGTCAGCGTCTACGTCCAGGATGACGCGCCCGCGGCCGAGACGCGCTGGCGCGCCCGCTTCTACTTAGACCCGAACAGCGTGAGCATGGCCGCCAACGATGCCTTCTATGCGTTGTACGGCTACTCCGGCAGCTCCACCGTGGTCCTGCGGCTGGAGGTGGGCCACTCCGCCAGCCAGTATCGGCTGCGGGCCTCCGCCCGCGATGACGCTAATGCCTGGACCAGCTCGGCCTGGCTGACTATAGCCGACACGGGCCAGGCGGTGGAGCTGGACTGGCGCGCGGCCAGCGCGGCCGGGGCCAACAACGGCGGGTTAACGGTCTGGATCAACGGCGCGCAACAAGCGGAGCTGACCGGCCTGGACAACGACACGCGCCGCCTGGACCGCGTGCGCCTGGGCATCGTGGCCGGCGTGGACACGCGCACGCGCGGCGTGTGCTACTTTGACGCCTACGAAACCCGCCGGCTGACCTACATCGGCCTGGCGGCGCCGGCCGGCACGGCGACTGCCCCAGCCACGGCCACCCGCACGCTGACGCCGGCCCCCACCGCCACCTTGGCCCCCACGGTCACGCCGGTGGTGCTGACAAACACGCCGGTCCCGGCGACTGCCACAGCGACCGCGCCGGCGCCGGCCGCCACGGCCACCCGCACGGCCACGCCGGCGGCCACCGCCACCAGCGCGCCGGCGGCCGGCAACTGGGCCCCGGTCTTCGACGGCGTCAACGATCTGGTGCGCGCCCAGGCGGCCGTGCCCGGCGTGGGGCCCCTGACCGTGGAGGCCTGGGTGCAGCCGGCCGGGGACAACGCCACCGGCTTGCTGGTGGTGGGCGCGGACGCTAACCAAGGCTGGTCGCTGGAGTTGGACGGCGGCAGCCCGGTCTTCTACATCGCCACCGCCGGCGGCTGGCAATCCGGCCGGCACACCGCGCGTTTGAGCGCCGGCCAGTGGTATCATTTAGCGGCCACCTACGCCGCCGGTGAGATCCGGCTGTATGTGGACGGCCGCGGGGTGCGCGTCACCGGCTTGGGCACGCTCACCCAAGGCCCGGCGTTGAGCCTGGGCGGCTTGGACGGGTACCCATACTTCGCCGGCGCGCTGGATGAGGTCCGCCTCTCCCGCGTCATACGTTACCCGGCCGATTTCACGCGGCCGGCCGCGCCCTTCACGCCGGACGCGGATACCCTGGCACTCTGGCATTTTGACGAGGGCAGCGGCCAGACCGCGTCGGACGCCTCCGCGGCGGGCAATCTGCTCACCCTTGGCCGGCAGGCCCAGGCCGACAGCGCCGATCCCGGCTGGGCCGCCGGTTTTCGCTAATCAGGCAACTCTTGAAGATGGTCTTTCCTTCCTCGCCGCGCCGCCGGCTGGGCCTGTTGTTGGCCCTGGTCGGGGCGGTTAGTGCCCTGTTGCTCTGGCCGGCCCCGGCCCGCAGCGCCGGCGGCTACGCCTTGCGTTTCTACGGGCACGGCGTGGGCGATATCGACCGGGTCAAGGTGCCGGTGGATGACCCGGCCACCAGCCTGGCCGGCCCGCCCGTGGATGTGGGCGCCACGGACTTCACGTTCGAGTTCTGGCTGAAGGGCACGGCGGCCGCCAACAGCGCGCCGGCCGTGACCTGCGGCGCCAACATCAACTGGATCTACGGCAACATCGTGCTGGACCGCGACCGCTACAGCCAGGACCGCAAGTTCGGGGTCTCGCTGGGCGCCGGGCGGGTGGTGTTTGGGGTGAGCGGCGCCGGGACCGGGGACCGGACGCTGTGCGGGACGGCCAGCCTGCTGGACGGGCAGTGGCACCATGTGGCCGTCCCGCGCCGGCGCTCGGACGGCTGGCTGTGGATCTACGTGGACGGCGTGCTGCAGGCCAACGTCAACGGGCCGGACGGTGACGTCTCCTATCCCGATGACGGCGTGCCCGGAGACTTCTGCGGCGGGCCGTGCGTGAACAGCGACCCCTATCTGGTGCTGGCGGCCGAGAAGCACGACGCCGGCGGGCAGTTCCCGTCCTTCAGCGGCTGGCTGGACGAAC
>JAEURL010000238.1 GCA_016789165.1 Anaerolineales bacterium
GCGCCCAGCGCCTCCCAACCGCGCGCGGCCGCGCGGAACGGCTCGGCCGCGGCGCCCAGGGCCGGCCGGCCGAGCACGGCCGCCGCCTCCTCCAGGAAATCCGCGTACAGCGCGTGATCACGGGCGGCGGTGTGGGTGCCCATGCCGAAGCGGTCAAAGGCGCTCGTCAGGCCGGCATAGAATTTGACGCCGGCCGGGAAGACCTTATCCCAGCTCTGCTTGGCGGACGGCTTGGTCAGCGCCTGCGCCCAGCGCGGGAAGGCCGCCAGCCCGAAATTGGCCTTGGCGTTCCTGACCGGCGCCTCGGTGTAGCGCCGCAGGCAATCCCATAACCCCTGTTGGATGGCCAGCGGCAGCTTATCCGGATTGGGCGCCTCCAGCGTGGCCAGGCGGTGCCGGTCCTTTTTGACGCGGCCGCGGGCGGCGGCCAATTCGGCCGGCGTGGCGGTCAGGCCCACGTTGGCCCGGTCGGCGATGTAAACGGCCTCCGGCTCCAGGCCGTAGACCAGAATCGGGAAGACCGCCCAGCCGTCTTTAAGCGCCAGGTGATTGTAGGGCAGGCCGCAGGCGTCGGCCCAGACGATGGCGGGCAAGCCCTCCTCCAGCGCCTCGGTCAGGTTGCGCACGGCCTTGTCCGGGTTGGGGGTCTGGCGGACGTGCTGGACCACGCCCAGCCGCGTCAGCAGGGTCTCCAACGGGTCGAAGGTGTTGCGGCTGAGCAGGGCCACGTGCGGGTCGTGGCCGGCGTAGGCAAAGGTGAAGTACCCGATCAGCAGGCCGCCGCTGACGCCCAGCAGCAGGGCCTCGGAATACGGCCGGCCGGTGTGCGGGGCCGTGAGGCCCAGGCTGGCAAAGTAGTTGTGGACGGTCCCGGTCTCCCAATGGCGGCCGGCGAAGTGCCGGTAATGGGTCAAGGTCGGCATGGCGGCTCCTGCTTGGGGCGGTTAGTGCGGACATTGTAGGGTAAATCGGAGCCGGGGCCGAAAAACTGCGATATAGTCGGCGGCCCACCGCCGGGGAAATGAACCTGGCCGGCCCCTGGCTCGTATCAGGGATCTGCCGAGGCCAGGAGCAGCGTTGTGGATCGCTTGGCCGGGCACGCGGGCGGGTGTGGAACGTGCTCGCCGGCGGCCGAGCGGCGGTCTGGCCGTGGTCGCCGGCCTGCAGTTGGAGGTCGGGACCCAGTAGCGGGTGCTGGGCGCGCCGGCCGAAGGCGAGCCCGCCCAGCCCGTGGAGCCCAGCCTCGAGGCCGGCTGCATGTGGTTTATGCGGGAGGCCCAGGCTTGGCCGCCTGCCCCCTTGGTGACGGCCGATCCCGTCGCCCCTCTTTGGCCAAGCACCGTCGACACCTCCCTTATTCCAGTTTGAGGCCGCGCTAACGCCGCGGCCGGAACTGGTCTAGTCGGGCCACAAAATGGCCCGGCCAGCCCTCGCCTATTGTGGACAAATTTGGTTGAATATAGACGAGCGTTATCGTCTAGATTGTGAAACTGAATAGCAACGTCAGCCCGCATCAGGAGGTGGCCGCCCGCCAACGTCTCTGCCCGCCTGCCGAGCCCATTCCCCGCTCAAGCCGTCCGGAGAAAGAGAGCCATGATCCCACCTGCTTTCGACTACGCGGCCCCCACGTCTCTCTCTGATGCGCTGGCTCTGCTGAGCCAGAACCCCGAGGCCAAGGTCCTGGCCGGCGGCCACAGCCTGATCCCGGCCCTGAAATTTCGGATGGCCAGCCCGGCCCTGCTGGTTGACATCAACAAGGTGGCCGGCCTGGCCTATCTCCGCGAGGCCGGCGGCTGGCTCGCCATCGGCGCGATGACGCGCGAAGCCGACCTGGACCGCTCGGCCCTGGTGCGCGAGAAGTACCCGCTCCTGGCCGACACCGCCCGGATGATCGCCGATCCGCTGGTGCGCAACCTGGCCACCATCGGCGGCAACCTGGCGCACGCCGACCCCGCCAACGACCACCCGGCCACCATGCTGGCCTACCGCGCCGAAGTGACGGCGCAGGGGCCGGCCGGCGCGCGCACCATCCCCATCGCCGATTTCTTCACCGGGCCGTTCACCACCAGCCTGGCCGCCAACGAAATCCTGACCGAGATCCGCCTCCCGGCGCGCCGGGCCGGCGACGGCGGCTGCTACCTCAAGATCGAGCGCAAGGTGGGCGATTACGCCACCGCGGCCGTGGCCGTCCAGATCAACGTCAACGCGGCCGGCGTGTGCACGTCCGCCGGCCTCGCCCTGACCAACCTCGGCCTGACCGCCATCCGCTGCGCGGCGGCTGAGGCGGCGCTGGTTGGCCAGCCCCTGGACGAGGCCGCGATTAAGGCGGCGGCCCAGCGGGCGGCCCAGGCCGCCGAACCGGTGAGCGACTACCGCGGCAGCGAGGCCTATAAGCGCTCGCTGGTGACGACCCTGACCGTGCGCGCGCTGCGGACGGCGCTGGAGCGGGCCCGCCGGTAAGGCCGCCGGATCCTGGCCAAGCGCCTGTGGGGCGTGCGTCCGCCAGCATTTATTTCCAGGTTGGAACCATATGAGCACCCATCACATCAAACTGACCCTCAATGGTGAGACAAAAGAAGCCGACGTGCCGGCGCGCCTGCTGCTGGTGCACCTGATCCGCGAGGTCTTCAACCTGACCGGCACCCACATCGGCTGCGACACCACCTCCTGCGGCGCCTGCACCGTCATCCTGAACGGCCGGCCGGTGAAGGCCTGCACGGTGCTGGCCGTCCAGGCGGACGGCGCCGCGGTGCAGACGGTGGAGGGCCTGGCCCAGGGCGGCCAGCTGCACCCCATTCAGGAAGGCTTCCACCAGTGCCACGGCCTGCAGTGCGGGTTTTGCACGCCGGGCATGCTGCTGACCTCGGCGGCCTTCCTGGCCGAGCACCCGAACCCCAGCGACGACGAGATCCGCTGGGCGATCTCGGGCAACCTGTGCCGCTGCACGGGCTACATGAACATCGTCAAGGCCGTGCAGTACGCGGCCGAGAAAATGCGCGCCGCCAGCGCCCAGCCGGCGGCGGCCGATTAGCCGGCCCACGGACCAGCGGAGGACACCATGCCTGAGATCAACGGCTTCGGCCACTCGATGAAGCGCAAGGAAGATGCGCGCTTCCTGCAGGGCAAGGGCAACTACATCGACGACTTCAAACTGCCCGGCATGCTCTGGCTCGACATCGTGCGCAGCCCCTACGCGCACGCCCGGATCAAATCCATCGACACCTCCCAGGCGGCCAAGGTTCCGGGCGTGCTGGGCTTTATCACCGGCCGCGACCTGGAAAAATACAACCTGCACTGGATGCCGACCCTGGCCGGCGACAAACAGATGGTGCTGCCCATCGACACCGTCAAATACCAATCCCAGGAGGTGGTGGCCGTCATCGCCACCGACCGCTACACGGCCGCCGACGGCGTGGCGGCCGTGACCGTGGACTACGAGCCCCTGCCGGTGGTGGTGGACCCGCACAAGGCCCTGCAGCCGGACACCATCAAGGTCCGCGACGACAAGGACAGCAACCGCATCTGGCACTGGGAGGTGGGCGACCGCGAGGGCACGGCCGCCGCCTTCGCCCAGGCGGCCACCATCGTGCGCGAGAAGATCTACATCCCGCGCATCCACGTCGCGTCCATCGAAACCTGCGGCTGTCTGGCGGACTGGGACGGCGTCAACAAACGCCTGACCTTCTACGTCACCTCGCAGGCGCCGCACGTCTACCGCACGGTGCTGGCGCTGGTGGCCGGCCACGTCGGCCTGTCCGAGGAGAACATCCGCGTGGTCTCGCCCGATATCGGCGGCGGCTTCGGCGGCAAGGTCCCGGTCTACCCCGGCTACGTCCTGGCGGTGGCGGCCAGCGTCCTGCTGGGCAAGCCCGTCAAGTGGATCGAGGACCGCAGCGAGAACCTCGCCGCCGATTCGTTCGCGCGCGATTACCACATCAACGCCGAGCTGGCCGCCGACCAGGCCGGCCGCATCGTGGCCATGCGCATGGACACCGTGGCCGACCACGGCTACTCGGACGCGCAGGCCTCGCCCAGCAAGTTCCCGGCCGGCCTCTTCCACATCGCCACCGGCTCGTACGATTTCCAGAAGGCCTACATGCAGGTGGACGGCGTCTACACCAACAAGCCGCCGGGCGGCGTGGCCTACCGTTGCTCGTTCCGGGTGACCGAGGCCGTCCACGCCATTGAGCGCATGGTCGATATCCTGGCCCACGAGCGCGGCGAGGACCCGGCCGAGTTTCGCCTGCGCAACTTCATCAAGCCCGAGCAGTTCCCGTATATGTCGGCCTTGGGCTGGGAGTACGACAGCGGCAATTACCACCAGGCCCTGCGCGTGGCCATGGACATGATCGGCTACGCCGATCTGCGCCGCGAGCAGGCCGAGAAGCGCGCCCGCGGCGAACTGATGGGCATCGGCATCTCGTCCTTCACCGAGATCGTGGGCGCCGGCCCCGCGCACCAGTTCGACATCATCGGCCTGAAGATGTTTGACTCGTGCGAGCTGCGCGTCCACCCCACCGGCAAGGCCATCGCCCGCTTCGGCACCAAGAGCCAGGGCCAGGGCCACGAGACCACCTACGCCCAGATCATCGCCAACGAGCTGGGCATCCCGGCCGAACACGTCAAGATCGAAGAGGGCGACACGGATACCGCCCCGTACGGCCTGGGCACCTACGCCAGCCGCTCCACGCCCACGGCCGGCGCCGCCGCCGCCGTGGCGGCGCGCAAGCTGCGCGACAAGGCGCGCAAGATCGCGGCCCATCTGCTGGAGTGCGCGGAAGACGACCTGGAGTGGGACAAGGACCGCTTCTTCGTCAAGGGCGCGCCCGGCAAGGCCAAGACGATCCAGGAGCTGGTCTTCGCCGCTTACACCAACCATCCGTCGGACCTGGAGGGCGGCTTCGAGACCGTGCACTACTACAACCCGCCGAACCTGACCTACCCGTTTGGCTCGTACATCTGCGTGGTGGATATCGACCGCGGCACCGGGCAGGTGCAGACCCGGCGCTTCGTGGCCGTGGACGACTGCGGCACGCGCATCAATCCCATGATCGTCGAGGGCCAGATCCACGGCGGCCTGACCCAGGGCTTCGCGCCGGCCATGATGGAGGAGATGCAGTACGACGAGAACGGCAACCTGTATGGCGGCACCTTTATGGATTACATGGTGCCCACCGCCGTCGAGTCGCCCAAGTGGGAAGTGGGCGAGACGGTGACGCCCTCGCCGCACCATCCCTTCGGGGCCAAGGGCGTGGGCGAGAGCCCAACCGTGGGCGCGCCGCCGGCCTTCGCCAACGCCGTGGTGGACGCGCTCTGGCACCTGGGCGTGCGCCACGTGGATATCCCGATCACGGCGCCCAAGGTCTGGGAGCTGCTGAAGCAGCACGGCGCGGCATTGGAAGAATGAAGCTTTGCTGAACGATTATCTCGCCCGCGCGCACGCCTTGGCCGAGGCCGGCCAGGCCTTTGTGATCGCCACGGTGGTCCGCGCCCACGCGCCCACCTCGGCCAAGGCCGGCGCCAAGGCCATCGTCACCCCGGACGGCGCGCTGGACGGCTGGGTGGGGGGCTCCTGCGCCCAGCCGACCGTGGTGCGCGAGTCGCTTAAGGCGCTGGCCGACGGCACCCCGCGTTTCCTGCGCCTCGGCCCGCCCGAGATGCTGCGCGGCGACCAGCCGGGCGTCATCGAAGTGCCGTTGACCTGTGTCAGCGGCGGCACACTCGAGATCTACCTGGACCCGCACCAGCCGCCGCCGCGCCTGCTGCTGATCGGCCATCTGCCGGTGGTGGAAGCGCTGGCGGCCCTGGGCGCGGACCTGGGCTTCGCGGTGACGGTCACCGGCGATGGCGTGGCGGCCGCGCAATTCCCGCGCGCGGACCGCGTGCAGGCCTTCGACCCGGCCGGCCTGCGCGTTCCGGCCGGCGCCTACGTGGTGGTGGCCTCGCACGGCCACTACGACGAGCCGGCGCTGGAGGCGGTGCTGGCCGGGCCGGCCGCGTACGTGGCGCTGGTGGCCAGCCAGAAGCGCCGCGCGGCCGTGCTGGATTACCTGCGCGGCTCCGGCCTGCCGCCCGAGGCCCTGGCGCGGCTGAAGTGCCCGGCCGGCCTGGACCTGGGCGCGGTGACGCCGGCGGAGATCGCGCTCAGCATCCTGGCCGAAATCGTCCAGCTGCGCCGGCGCGGGAACAGCGCGCCGGCCGCCGTGGCTGCTCCGCCGGCCGCGCCGCCGGCCCCTGAGCTGCCCGCCTCGATCCTGGCCATGCGGCCGGCCGTCATCCCCACGCCGGGGCCCGGCGAGGCCCTGGACCCGGTCTGCCATATGCTGGTGGAGATTGCTTCCGCCCGCTATAAATCTGAGTACAATGGCCGCCTGTATTACTTCTGTGCGCCCGGCTGCAAGCGCTCGTTTGACAAAGACCCACATCGGTACGCCGCTGCTTGAGGAGATCCGCTGATGCACCTGGAAGGCACGACGACGATCAAGGCTTCGCGCCAGGCGGTCTGGGAGTTTCTGACCGACCCGACCAAGGTGGCGCAATGCGCGCCCGGCGTGGAGTCGGTGACTGTGCTCGAGGCCGGCCAGCGCTTTCAGGCCACGGCCGCCATCGGTTTTGGCACCGTCAAGGCCCGTTTCACGGGCGAGGCCGAGTTTGTGGAGATGGACGCGCCCAACCGGGCCAAGATCAAGGCCCACGGCAACGCCACCGGTTCGGCCGCGGACGTGATGAGCGAGATGCTTTTGGGCGACGGGCCGGATGGCGCCACCGAGTTGAAGTGGTCGGCCGACGTCACCGTGGTCGGCCAGATCGCCAGCCTGGCGGCGCGCATGATGACGCCCATCAGCCAGAAGCTGACCGGGCTGTTCTTTGATGAAGTCCGCAAGCGCATCGAAGGGCCGGCCGCCCCGCCGGCTCCGGCGGAGGCCGCGCCCGCCGCGCCGCCGACCCCTGAACCGCCAGCCCCCGAGCCCCCGGCCCAGCCGGCCGCGGGAGGCTGACGCCGGCCGAACGCCGCCCGGAGACAGCCCGCCTTGGACTGCCGGACCGGGCGACACGGAGTTGCTCGGTAGCTCCGCGCCGCGGCGGCCGACTCCCGGATAGGTGGGGAGAGACGCGTGAACTTTTCGTCCATCGATGACTTGCAGGCCGCCCTGCGCGCCGAAAATTACATCGCCGAGCGCGGCCTGGCCACGGCCATCTTCCTGGCCCTCAAACTGCGCCGGCCGCTCTTCTTGGAGGGCGAGGCCGGTGTGGGCAAGACCGAGGTCGCCAAGGTCCTGGGCCGCCTGCTGGCCACCGACCTGATCCGGCTGCAGTGTTATGAGGGCCTGGACGTCCACCACGCCGTCTACGAGTGGAACTACACCCGCCAGCTCCTGCACCTGCGTCTGATGGAGGCGCGCGGCGAGCGGCCCAGCGAGGCCGAGTTGTTCGGCCCGGAATTCCTGCTCAAGCGCCCGCTGCTGCAGGCCATCGAGGAGACGCGCGACCGCGCGCCCATCCTGCTGATCGACGAGCTGGACCGCAGCGATGAAGAGTTCGAGGCCTTCCTGCTGGAGGTCCTCTCGGACTTCCAGATCACCATCCCCGAGATCGGCACGGTGCGCGCCAAGCACGCGCCGGTGGTGGTCATCACCTCCAACCGCACCCGCGAGGTCCACGACGCCCTGAAGCGCCGCTGTCTCTACTACTGGATCGATTACCCGCCCTTCGAGAAGGAGCTGGAGATCATCCACAGCAAGGTGCCGGAGGCCCCGGAAACCCTGGCCCGCCAGGTGGCCGGCTTCATCCAGGAGCTGCGCCAGCAGGACCTGTACAAGCTGCCGGGCGTGGCCGAGACCCTGGACTGGACCACGGCCTTGCTGGCCCTGGACCGCCAGGCCCTGGACGTGACCGTGGTGGACGAGACGCTGGGCGTGATCCTCAAATACCAGGACGACGTGGCCCGCCTCAAGGGCGCGGCGGCGCGCGCCATCCTGGAACGCCTGCCGGCCCTCACCGGCCGCTGAGCCGCCGCCATGGCCGGCCAGCTGCTGCACAACCTCATCCTCTTCGGCCGGGTGCTGCGCGGCCTGGGCCTGGAGGTCAACCCCAGCCGCGTGCTGGACGTCTTCCACGCCCTCAAGCTGATTGACCTTGGCCGGCAGCCCGACTTCTACTTCACCCTGCGCGGCCTGCTGGTGCATCGGCACGAAGACCAATCCCTATTCGACCAGGCTTTCCATTTATTTTGGCGCGTGCCCGTGGACCGCTGGGAGATTGCCCAGCCGGCCGCGCCGCAGTCCCGCCGCCGGCCGCGGGTCGTGCCGCCGCCGCTTTCTCCGCCGCCCGCGGCGCCGGACCCCGCACCGGAGGGCGCCGGCGGCGATCAGCCGCCCCTGGTCGAAGCCACGCTCACCTACAGCGCGGCCGAGGTCCTGCGCCGCAAGGATTTCGCCGAGCTGACGGCCGAGGAACTGGCCGCCGTGCAGGCCGCCATCGCGCGCCTGGCGTGGCGG
>JAEURL010000278.1 GCA_016789165.1 Anaerolineales bacterium
GGCGAAGAGCGTGCCCGCGATCCAGCCGCGCGGCAGGCGCGGGCTGAAATGCTCCGGCAGCGTCTTCAGGTCGATGGCCAGCAGGCTCAGGATGAAGGCGTACAGGCTCAGGGTGAAGGCGGCCACGTACACCAGGAACAAGGCGTTGTAGGCCGTCAGCGTGGACATCGACAGGTAGGTGTACAGGAAGAAGCCCAGCGTGCCGCTCAACAGCAGCTGCCCGCGCAGGGAGCGGCGAAAGGCCAGCCAGGTCGAGACGGCCAGCAGCGGCAGGCCCACGACCAGCGTGATCAGGTCGTTGCCCCGCATCTGGGCCGCACTGCTCACGGTGTCGTAGAAGTACAGGCCGTGGCCGTTGAGCATGACCGTCTCGCCGCGGTGGTTGGTGTACGGGTACGGCTCGCCCGGTGTCTGGTAGAACAGGCCGGCGGCCGCGGCGACCAACGCCAGGCCGAAGATGAGGGGGATGAGCCAGCGGAGAGCAGATTGGTATTTCATGCTGTTTACCTGGGCGGGTCGGCCGCCAATTCAGTGCGGGTAGGTCTGCGGCAGGATCGTGTTCACCACCACGTCGGTAAAGTGGTCCCGGTTGTCGCCGGTGAGCCCGTGTCCGCCCTCCAGCCAGATCAATTCATTCCGCGGCGCTTGCAGCACGGTGTGGTAACGCTCCACCAGCGCGGCCATGGCGTTCACATCCTCCCGGCCGACGAAGAAGTACACGGGCACTTCCAGCCGGGGCGCCTGGCGGATGAAGTCCAGGTCTTTGAGCTGGGGGTAGACCACCTGAAAGGACTCGATCAGGCCGCGGGTGTGGTTGACCCGGTCGATCAGGCCGTACTCCGGCGCCAGGAAGGGCACGATCGGGACGACCAACGTGTACCGGGGGGCGTCCATGTAGTCGTTCAAGACGTCCAGATAGGCGACGTACTTGTCCAGCATGCCCGGCCCGGCATACGGGGGCGGGCCGTTGCGGCGCAGCCCCTCGGCGGCGGCGGTCTCGCCGCGCTCAGCCAAATACTGCAGCGCCAGTTCGTAACCCAGGACGTCGTTCTCGGTGGTGTTCACCATCTGGGCGTTGCCGAGGTAGGCGTGGTACAGCTCGGGATAGCGCTGCACCAGCCAGATGCCCAGGATGCTCGTCCACGAGGTGCCGTACACGTAGATCTTGTCCTCGTGGAAGCGCTCGCGCAGCAGCTGGGTGAGGGCGTGCGCGTCTTCCACAAAGCGCTCCGGCGTGAGGGCCGCCGGCGGCACGGCGCTGTAGGATTTGCCGGTGCCCGGCTCGTCCCAGCTCACCACCACAAAGTGTTCCTCCAGCGGCGTGAAGAGCGTGCGCGTGGCGAACCCGCCGCCGCCCGGCCCGCCCATGCCCAGGTTCAGGAGCACGGGGTTGTCCACGTCTTGCCCGCGGAGTGTGATCCACTGCTCGCTGCCGTTGAGCGTGACCTTCTCGAGCGTCGCGATACTGTTTCCCAGCGGCCGGCCCTGCGCGTCCGTGATCGGCGGCGTGCCGGCATACGCCTGCGAGGCGAAGACGGCCAGCGCCAGGACGCCGGCCGATCCCGCCAGGGTTCCCGCCACCGCCAGAGGCGCCCGCTTGAACCAGAACAACGCGACTACCAGCGCCGCCTCGGCCAGGGCCAGCGTGATCCAGACCGGGGCCGGCACCAGCGTGGTGAGCGGCAGGAGGATCACCGCCAGCCCGGTGATGGCCAGCGTCAGCAGTATCAGACTCCTCAGCAGCGCCGCGCCTAACGCGCGCGCTATCTGGCTAAGGTATGGTCCGCGGCGGGTTGCGGTCAGGGAAGGCGTCGGGATGTTCATGATGCCTGGATTTCAAAGGCTAAGCACGCTCGGATAACTACGGCTGCGGATGGGCGGCTTCACGTTCAGGAATGGACAACGCCGGCTTGAACCACGACGCGGGCCGCCAACCCAGACTCACGGCCAGGCCGGCCAGCAGGCCCAGGTCCAGCAGGGCGCGCAGCCAGAGCGGCGGGTACAGGAAGGTCAGCGCCAGCAGGACGAGGGCGGCGGCGATGCCCAGGGCCAGCGGTGCGCGCCAGGCGGGGCGCGTGACGAAACGCACCGCCGCGATCGCGCCGATGAGGGCGGCGGCCAGCCAGGCCGTGATCTCCACGACGGTGACCAGCCCGGACGGCCCGACGCCCTCGGCGCGGTTCTTGACGGTGTCCAGGGCTTTCTGTTCCATCACCACGTCCGGGATCTCCAGGACGGCCAGCGCCCAGGCCGGCATGGCGGCCGCGCTGAAGCTCTCGCGGATCACCAGGCGGGTCCGGTTGGCGTCGACCGGGATGAGCCCGAGTGTGAACGTCCACACCGGCTGGCCGGCCTCATCGACGGACTGCCAGCTCAACCAGCGGTTGGGTTCGATCACGGACACATGGCTGAGGCAGACACCGCGCGCCATGCAGATGGGGTCGCCCACGGCCAGATCCTGGTGCTCCGGCAGGACGCGGTCGGCGGTGTGGATATCAAAGCCGAACAGGTTCTCCAGCCAGTCGTAGCTGTACCAACCGCCGCGCCCCTGGCCCCACTGGACGAGCCAGGGCCAGATCTGGTCCGGCGCCGCGTTCACGGTGATGGCGCGCGTCCAGCGCCGGCCGACCAGGTCGCCGGGCATGGCCTGCCCCACTTCGGCGTCAGTGGCCCCCCAGCGCAGGTGGCTGGGCCGGACGGCCAGGTAGCCTAAAACCAAGACGCCGAGCACGATCCCGATACCGGCCAGCACACGCTGCCATTTCGTCTTGATGGACATACGGAAGTCTCCTTGTTGTTCAGGCCTGGGCGGCCGCTAAGCTGGCCGGATCAGACGCCGGCTCCGTCAGACTGCGAAAGTAGGCGATGGCCAGGCCGATCGCGCAGGCGCCCAGGATGATCCAGGACCCGATCATGCCGATGTAGACGCCGATGGGGAACGTGATCCCGGCCAGAGTCTGGGCGACGGTCTGGGCGATCACCACCAAGCCGATCAACGTGCACAGAACGAGCAGCGGGGCGGCCAACAGGTCGCCCAGGGGCTCGCGCCGCAGCACGGCCAGGCCGGTCAGGACCACCACCGGGGCGATGATGGCGATGTCGAAGGCATGGGTGAACAGGGAGGTATCAGCGCCCAGGTTGGCCGGCGTCCGGCCGTCCAGCACGGGGCCGATCAGTTCGCTGGCCCAGATGGAGAAGACGCCCAGGCCGGCCACGATCAGGAAGGCCGCCAGTCCGCGGCGCGGCAGGCGCGCGGAGAGCCGCGCCGCCAGCGAGGCGGCGTCGAGGGCGGTCAGCGCGGAAATAAAGGCGAAGAAGCTGACCGAGAGCAAGGCGACGTAGATCGGGAACAGCCGGTTGAAGGCGACGGAGAAGGCCAGCGACGCGCCGTAGTACAGAAAGAAGCTGAGGGCGCCGGTCAGCACCAGCCCGCCGCGCAGCGAGCCGCGCCGGTAGAGCCGGAACGCCAGCAGCAGCAGGGGCAGGCCCGCGCCGAGCACCACGGCGTCCGTCCCGCGAAGGATCGGGGCCTTGAAGTACGAGTCGTACCGGTACAGGCCTTGTCCGTACATCTGCACCGTCTCGCCGCGCAGCGTCGTGAACGGGAACGGGGCGCCCGCCTGCCAGAACAAGCCCACGCCCGCAGTGATCAGGGTCAGCCCGGCGATCGCCGGAACAAGCCAGGTGAGAGCGGAGCGCTGTTTCATCAGCTTGCCCCTAGGCCAGCACCGTCTGGGCCCAGGCGCGGATCGCGGCCCAGTCGCGCTTGTCCTCGTCCTGGGCCTTCATGGCCTGGCTGATCAGGCGGTCCAGGAACGACATCTTGGCCAGCTCGAGTTTGCCGGCGAAGAAGACCTCGGATTGGGCGGCCATGAACTGGTGGACCCCGGCCAGGTATGCGGCGCGCGCCTGCCGGCTCGCGGCATCGTCGCCCGTGTTCAGCATGTGGACGGTGAAGAAGGCGTTGGGCAGGCTGGGCAGGACCGCCGCGTTCCGTTCCACAAATTTGACGGCCTCCGGCAGCCACTGGCCCATGCGGATGGCGCTGCCGACCAGCACGGCCCGGTAGCCGGCGATCGTTTTCACGCTGCCGGCCAGGCGCACGTCCACGGCTTGGCCGCGCCGGGTCAATTCGTCGGCGATGGCCTGGGCCACCTCGCCGGTGGAGCCGCACTTGCTGGCGTAAGCGATCAGGATCTTGTCGGTCATGGCGTTATCTCCGGTGCTTTCGTAAAAATCGAGGGCCGGCGGCTGGGTGGCCAGAGCGGTCAGGCCGCCGCAGGCCACAACGGCGGCGCCCAGGCCGAGGCCCGCGGTCTTGAGAAAACTGCGGCGGTTGATTGAGTGGGTCATGGGTACGCTCCTACGCCGCTCACTATACGGGCCGGGCAACAAAAACTCCCCCGGCCTTGGGGGAGTCTTGGCCTGGCCAGGTGGCCAGGGGCCAAAAGGCGGAGCGGGCGGCTGACCGCCCGGTCAGAGGGGCTGGCCGTCGCGCAGCTCGTCCAGCGCCACCGTCTGAACGCCGTGGGCGGCATAGCTCCGGATGACGGCCGGCACCCGCAGCCCGGCGTTGTTCTGATAGAGCCCGCGCAGCTGGTCAAACTCGGGGACGTCCCCGGCGGTCAGGTCCGCCACCTCGTCCAACAGCGCCAGGTCGCCCGCCAATAGGTCCTCATCCCGGGCGTCGGCCAGACCCCAGCCATCCCAGGGCAGCAGCTCGACCTTATTGAGGGCGGCCACGTCGCGCACCAGGTCGCCGCGCACGAACCACAGGCCGTGCAGGTCCGCGATGCCGAAGGCGGCGGGATCGGCCTGGCCGGAGCGGCACATCTGCCAGGCCCGGCCGCCGGCCAGGAACTGGTCACGCGGCACGTCCAGGGGGTCAAAGCGGATGCCCAGGGCTTGGCGCTGCAAATCGTCCAACTGGGCGTCCACCAGCACCCAGCGCGCCTCGCCGGCGTGCCAGTACTCGCACACCCAGTGGTCTTCGTAGTGGCCGGGGATGAAGTAGCGGGCGAAGCCGCAGCGGGCGCGCGCCGGCACGCCCTGCTGGCGCAGCAGGGCCGTGAGCAGGAGCGTGAAGTCGCGGCAGTTGCCCACCAGCCGCCGCTCCGGAGGCCGGGCCTCCGTCAGCGGGCGCGGATCCAGTTCCAGGCTCCGGTGAAGCTTGGCCGCCACAGTCCGCAGCTGGACCTCGCCCTGGCGGGCCTCCGCCAGCTGCACGCCGTAGCGCTCGGCCCAGAAGATGTGCAGCAACAGGCCCTGGACCATCCGGGACAGGCCCGCGAGGTCGCCGGGCGCCGCCTCCAGCCGGGCGGCGTGCCGGCCGGGATCGCTGAGGAAACTGTGCGCGGCGAAGAATGACAGCCGGCTCATGGGTGACCTCCTTGGTCCGCCTCCATCAAAGGGCTCACCGCCGGCGGCAGGGCGGCCTGCAGGGCCTCCACCTCAGCCTGCCAGGCGCGGATATGCCGCAGGTTCTCCTCCAGCCGGGCCGCGTTCTTCTCGTAGCCGCGCGCCAGCTCGGCCAGGTGGGCGTAGTAGCCGGCCAGCTTGTCCAGCGGCGGCCGCAGGGCGGGCAGCGCGCCGGCTTGCAGGCCGGCCTCCAATTGTTCCAGCGCGTTCAACCATTCTTCCACCGGCATCCCGGCCGCCTTCTTGAAATCGCGGATCACCCACTGGCGCTCGAAGAGCGAGCGCGTCTGCCAGCCGGCGGATTGCTCCGCCAGCGTCCGGCGGACGGCCTGACACAGCGCCGCGGCCTCCGGGCGGCCCGCGGCGCCGGCCGGAGCCGAGAGCGCCGGCGCGCCGCCGTAGCCAGGGCAGGCCGCGCGCAGCGCCTGCATCGACGAGATCTCCTGGCCCCGGAACCGCCCGGCCAGGGCGATGGCGGCCGCGAAACCGGCGCCGGCCTCCTCCACCGAGAGCAGCGCGCCCCGATTCCGCTCAAAGAACTCGGCCGCCGTCAGCCCCATCAGCGGCGCCAGCCGCTCCACGGCGGCCTGGGCCGTGGCCGTGGGCACCAGGCCGGGGCCGATGGTGAAGGCGGCCACGCCCGTGCCCTCCAGTTCGGCGTCGAGCGTATTCGCCAGATGGACCTGGGCGGCCTTGAACGTCTCGTAGGCGCCCAGAAAGGCCGTGCCCGTGGACGAGACGCAG
>JAEURL010000311.1 GCA_016789165.1 Anaerolineales bacterium
CGGCGCGCCGGCGGCTCGGCCCGGCGGGGCTCGGCGGGGCGCGGCGCTGGTCGGTCCGGGCGCGGGGCGGCCTCGGCCGGGGGCCGGGCGGCGGGGGCCGCCGGCCGCGGAGCGCTGGCCTGCTTCTGGGCCATGACCGCGGCGTTGGCCTCTTTCACCAGATCCAACAATTCGGCGACGGCCAGCGGACGTTTGTCCAGCGGCAGTTCCGGATACGCGCGGATGCGGACCGCCAGGCTGTCCACCAGGTCCGGGGCCAGCCCGTCGCGGCGCGCATTGGGCTCCCAGAAGGAGAGCATCTTGGGCAGGCCGCCGATGACGGCCTTGTTGCTGTACTTGTGGCCGATTTCGGCCTGCAGGTATTTCTGCAGTTGGGCAAGGGACGGAAGCATGACGACGATTGTACTCGCAGTAGGGCGGAGAAGATAGACGCGGCGGCGTCAGTCGTCCGACTCCGCGCCTTCCTGGATGAGGATCCCCATCGCGTCCGGCCCGAGCAGGGCGGCCAGCGAGGGGCCATAGGGGAGGATCGGCCAGCGCCGGCCCGGGAACTCGACGGCCAGCTGTTCCAGCAGGGCGCGGGTGTCGGCCGTGGGGCGGGCGCTGGGCTGCACGATGGCGCAGCGCTCGATAGCCGAGAACTCCACCACGAATTCCACCAGCTTCTCGATGGCCTGGGCGCGGGTGCGGACCTTCTCCATCGGCACCAGGTCGCCTTCTTCCAGGGCCAGGCAGGGGCGGATATTCAGCAGCTCGCCGAGCGTGGCGTGGGCGCGGCCGACGTGCCGGGCCTGGGCCAGATACTCCATGCGCTCGGTGAAGAAGACGCCGTACAGGCGCGGGATCTGGCCGCGCACGGCTTTGACGATCTCGTCGATGGGTTCGCCGCGCCCGGCCGCCTCGGCCGCCAGCTCCACCAGCCCGCCCAGGCCGATCGAGGCGGAGAGCGAATCCACCACCTGGATCTGGCAGCGGCCGAGCAGGAAGTCGGCGCCGGCCCGCGCGTTCTGCGGCACGCGGCTGAGCTTGCCGGAGAAGTGGATGGCGATGATCTTGTCGGAGACGCGGGCCAGGTCTTCGAAGACGGCCGCGAACTCCTCCGGCGTCGGCGCTTCCAGCACCGGGGCCGGCCCGTCCGGGCCGAGCTTCTCAAAGAGCTGCTCGCTGGTCAGGTCCGGCTCGGCCACGGTCTGGCGGCCCAGCCGCAGGCGCAGGGGCAGGACGCGCACGTCGTGCCGGCGCGCGAAGTCGGGATCGGAGAAGTAAGCGCTGCTGTCGGTGACGATTTTGACCATGCGGCGTCCGCCGGCGAATCCGGGCCCCCGCCCGTCACTCCGCCGAGATGATGAAACGATAATGCGGCTGGCCGCCGTCGTGCAGTTCCACGCTCAGGTCCGGAAAGCGCTCGCGGATGGCCTCCGCCACCTGCTCGGCCGCCGCCTCGGTGACGTCCTGGCCGTAGTACAGGCCGATGACCTCCGGCTCGGACGCCGCCATGCGCTCGAGCAGGCGCAGGACGGTGGCGCTCAGGTCGTTCTCGGCCACGGCGATCTGGCCGTTGAGCAGGCCGATCACCTGGCCCTCGTTGACGGCCACGCCGTTGAGCTCGACGGTGCGGGTGGCCACGGTCACTTCGCCGGTCTGGACCGTGCTCAGGGAGCGCTCCATGGCGGCGCTGACGTCGGCCAGGCTGCCGCTGGGCGCGAACTGCATCATGGCCGCAATGCCCTGCGGCACCGAGCGGCTGGGGACGACGGCCACCTGCTTGGGGCTGAGCTGGGCGGCCTGCTGGGCGGCCAGGATGATGTTCTTGTTGTTGGGCAGGATCACCACCTGGTCCGTGGGCAGGTCGCTGATGGCGGTCAGGATCTCCTCGGTGGAGGGGTTCTGGCTCTGGCCGCCGTCCACGATGGCGGAGGCGCCCAGGGAGGCCAGGATACGCGCCAGGCCATCGCCGGGGGCCACCGCCACCAGGCCCAGGTGGCCGGGGGCCACCGGGGTCAGCGGCAGAGGCGGCACCTCCACCGCCTGCAGCTCCTCCACCTGGGCCAGCAGGTTCTCCATGTGGACGTTGGTGATCGTGCCGAACGTCTCCACCAGCTCCAGCGGCTCGTGCCGGCGGCTCTTGAGCAGGTGGATGTGCACGCGGTAAAGGCCGTCCCCCTCGCCCACCTGGATGGCGGTGCCGAGGGCCTCCAGCTGCTGGTAGAAGGCCGGCAGGTCCACGGCCGCGCGCGGCCGGAAATCCACCACCACTTCCCATTCCTGGCCGGGCTCCGCGGCCTCCAGCGCCGCGCCGACCGCGTCCAGGTGCAGCGGGCGGACGACGGTGTCCATCGGCTGGTCCAGCGGCTGGCCGCGCAGGTAGCGCAGCATGCCCTCGAGCAGGACCGTCAGGCCTTTGCCGCCCGAATCCACCACGCCGGCCTGCTTGAGCACCGGCAGCAGCTCCGGGGTGCGGGCCACGGAGGCCTGCGCCGCGTGGACCACGCGCTCCAGCACGGCCCGGAATTCGCGGTGCCGCTGGACGGCGTCCTCGGCCGCCAGGGCCGAATCTTTGATGACGGTCAGGATCGTGCCTTCCACCGGCCGCACCGAGCCGCGGTAGGCGGTCTCGCTGGCCTCCTTGAGGGCGCGGGCGAAGAGCGGAGCGTCGAAGCTTTCCTGGCTGTCCAGGGCGCGCGCGAAGCCGCGCCAGATCTGCGAGAGGATCACGCCCGAGTTGCCGCGCGCGCCCATCAGCGCGCCGTGGGCGATGGCGTGGGCGATGGCGCCCACGTTCTTGTCCGCGCGGCCGGCCACCTCGCGGTAGGCGGCCTGCATGGTCATGAGCATGTTGGTGCCGGTGTCGCCGTCCGGGATCGGAAAGACGTTCAGGGCGTTGATGATTTCGCGGTTGGTGGTCAGCCAGGCGATGGCGGCCTCGGTCAGCTGCTTGAACTCCAGGCCGGAGACGGCATAGAGTTCCTGCGCCGGCCGCGGCGCCGGGGACGTGTCAGGGGTGGTCATCCGTTCCTCAGGCATCCGGGGAGCTGATGCGCAGGCCCTGCACATGCACGTTCACTTCGCGCACGGCCAGGCCCAGGGTTTTTTCGACGTTGAAGCGCACGGTATTGGCCAGGCTGCTGGCCACGGTGGAAATCCGCGTCCCGTACTCGATGATGACGTAAACGTGGATCACCACGCCGTCGGCGTGGAACGACACGTCCACCCCGTGGCGCGGGTCGCGCGTGATGATGTTGGTCAGGCCGTCCACCACGTTCTTGGCCGCCATGCCCACCACACCGTAGGATTGCAGCGCGGCGTGGCTGGCGACGGTGGCGATGGCATTCGGCGAAATGGCGATTTTGCCGAGCAGGGTATGTTCTTCAGCTGTCATGGCTCCCCACGCCTCCCCGCCGGCCGCGGCCGGGTTGATGGATGCACACCTCTATGATAAACTCCCGCCCGCTGTCTGTCAGGCCGGCAACGGCCCGGAACTCTGGGAAAGGACGATCTTATGGCTCACTGTGACCACTGCGGCAAGACGACGACCTTCGGCCGGAATGTCTCGTTTTCCAAGCGCCACACCTCCCGCACCTTCCGCCCCAACCTGCAGAAGACCACGGTCCTCGAGGCGGGGCAGCGCGTCCAAAAGACGCTGTGCGCGAAGTGCATCAAGGCGATGTCCAAACTGAAGTAACGCCGTCGCGCCTCTCCCGGCCGGCCCGCCTGGGCCGGCTTTTTTATTTCCCGGCCGCCAGCGCCCGGCGCAGCTGGGCAATCGCTTCCGGGATCGGGCGGCCGGCCTTGAAGACGGCGCTGGCCGCCACGCCCACCGTGGCGCCGGCCGCGGCCGCCAGCGGGCCGGTGGCCGGATCGAAGCCGCCGTCCACTTCCAGCTCGGCCGCCGAGCCGGCCGCCTCCAGCCGGGCGCGCATGGCCCGGATCTTGGGCAGCATGCTGGCGATGAACTTCTGCCCCGAGAAGCCCGGGTTGACGGTCATCACCAGCACCAGGTCCAGGTCGGCCAGCACCTCGTCCAGAGCGCCGACCGGCGTGCCCGGGTTGAGCGCCACCCCGGCGCGTTTGCCCAACTCCTTGATCTGCTGGACGGTGCGGTGCAGATGCGGACAGGCCTCCACGTGCACGGTCAGAATGTCCGCGCCGGCCCGCGCAAAATCGGCCAGGTAGCGCTCCGGCGCCGTGATCATCAGATGGACGTCCAGCGGCAGGCGGGTGGCTTGGCGGGCCGCTGCCACGATCACGGGCCCCAGCGTCAGGTTGGGGACGAAGTGCCCATCCATGACGTCGACATGGATCCAGTCCGCGCCGGCCGCCTCGCAGGCCGCGATCTGCTCGCCCAGCCGCGTGAAGTCGGCTGACAATATAGACGGCGCTAGCTTCATGGCGGCGCCATGATACCTGACGGGAGGGTGAAAAACAAGGAGTCAGCGCCCCTGGAAACGCAGGAACCAGGCCGCCAGGACACCCTCCGCCGGCTTGCCGCGCACCGAGAGTGATTTGTCCTGCAGGGCGACGCGCGGGTTGTAGCCGGCCGCCTCCACGCCGGTCACCCAGCCGCGGGGATAAACAGCGGCCAGGACCGCGTTGTAGACCTCGGCCTGCTCGGCCAGGTCCAGCCCATAGCGCGGCAGGTCCGGGGCGTTCGGGTTGAACTCCCAGAAAGCGTGACACGGGCCGTCCGGGCGCGGCAGGCACTGCGTGGCCGCGCCGTCGGCGGCGTAGTAATTGAGGGCCAGGGTGAGCGGCTTGCCAAAGCGCTGCTGGACCGGGAAGAGCTGGGTATCCAGCAGGCCGGCGGCGTTCGTCAGCAGGTCATTGGCGGTGGGCGCGTTATTGGCGGCCAGGGCCGCCCACCAGGCCACGCGGATCACGTCCACGCTGTCCAGGAACGCCGGCGGATTGGGCCAGACCGATTGGCCCATCAGCACTTCAAAAGCCAGCTGGCCGCCGAAACGCTGGCGCACGCGGGCCAGCAGCCCGCGCCAGCGCGCGTCCGCGTCCGCCGGCGCCTCCGGCTCGCCGGGCAGGGCCGGCCGCAGTTTGAAATCCCCCACCACCAGCACTTCGACGCCGGCCTGGGCCGCGAACTCGGCCTGGGTGAGCAGGTGGCGCTCATAGGCCGCGAACCAGGCGTTCCAGAACTCCGGCGTAAAGGCGACCCCGCTCCAATACTCGCAGGCGCCGTAGGGCGTGTAGGCGCAGGTGACCGGGTGGAGCACGGTTCGCAGGCCGGCCGCGCGCGCCTGGCTGGTTAGGGCGCGCAGTTCAGGCGCCGGCATGGACAACGCCAGATCGTCGGCAAAGACCGGCGGCGCGGCGTTGCGCAACACGCTGCGCCGGTAGACGGTGAGCGAGTTGGCGCCCGCCGCCTGCAGGCCGCGCAGCAGCTCGGCATAGAAGGGCTGGGCGTCCGGCTCCCAGGCCTCGGGCAGGGCCAGGCCGGCCGCGAAGCTGGCGTGCGGGACCGGCGGCGGCAGGGTCAGGGCGAGCGGCGCGGCCGGCGACTGCCAGCGCCAGGCCCCGATACTGTCCTTGAGCGCCTGGGGCAGGAGGGTGGGCGTGAAGGCGCGGCTGAGCGCGCCGCTGCCGCCGGCCTCGTCGCCGGCGCCGCAGGCGTAGTTGCGGCAATAGCGATAGAAGAGGCTGCCGGCGAAGTCCTCCGGGGCGTTGAGCGTGAAGCGCCACAGGTTCAGGCCGGCGCGCCACATCGGCACCGGCGGCAGCCAATCCGAGGTGCGGAACTGGATGGCCACCACGTCGTTGGCGGGCGTGGCGGCCGGCGTGGTCACCTCAAAGGTGACGGGCGCGGACGGGCCGGCGTGCCAGCTGGCCACGGTGTCCTGAACGATGGCGTTGCCGAAGGGGACGACGTATTCGCGCACGCGCCGCGCGCCGCCGGCGTCCAGCTCGCTGTTCCAGTAGCCGTCGCCCAGGGTGTAGGCGTAGCGCACCAGCGTGCCCTCGTACAGCTCCACAATCGCGGCAAACCGGCCGTCGCCCAGCGGCGCGAGGACGGGCGCGCGGGCGGCCAGCGTGCTGGCGCCGTGGACGGCCGGCACGAAGGTGTCGCCCAGCTGGGCCACCTCCCCCACCAGCCGCAGGCCGGCGGCGGCATCCAGGCCGGGCGGCGGCTGGACCACGAACGTGATCTGCACGGCGTTCGGGTCCGGCGCGGCCAGGTCCAGCGGCACCACCTGGCTGGGCGGAACGTTCGCCGCGGCCTGGGTCGCGCGCAGCGCGCCGTCCGGGGCCATGATCGTCACGCGCTGGCTGCCGGCCGGGATGTTGTAAAGGGTGTAGGCGCCGTCGGCGGCCGTGAGCGTCAGCTGCCCGCCGGCGGACACGATCACGCCCGGCACGCCCAGGCCGGTATTGCTGTTGCGGACCACGCCCGTCAGCGCGCCCTGGTCACCGGCGAAGGGCGCATCGCTCCAGGCGGCGATGACGTCATCGGCGGTGGCGTTCGGGGCCTCCGCCAGGAACAGGCGATAGGACACGGGCTGCCCGGTGGGGGTCATTTCCCCGGCTGTGGAGGGGCCGGTGCGGGCGTAGCGATAGCGCAGCATCCGGCCGAGCGTGGCCGCCGTGCTGCCCGTCCACACGCCGTCGCCGGCGCTGGTGAGCGGGGCCAGGGTGTAGCCGCCGCCCAGCGGGTCCAGGAGCTGGACGGCCACGCCGGCGCCGGCCGGGGTGCTGGCCGGGGCGCGGACGCGGAAATGGATCAGGCCGCCGGGTGTGGGCGTATGGGTGGGCTCGGGCGGCGGGGCCGGCGTCCGCGTAGCGAAGGTGAGCTTGGGGATCGGCAAGCTGTCACAGGCCGCTGCCGTCAGCAGCAGGCCGATGAGCAGTATGCGGTTGATTAGGCGCAGGCGCATGGCGACCATTGTACTGTAGGCCGGCCCCGGCGCAACGCCTCAGCCCAGGCGCAGCAGGACGAAGGCCGCCAGCAGATAGCTCACCAGACCGGCGCCCAGGCCCAGCAGCGCCGCCGGCCGTTCGTCGGTGGGGGAGAAGGCCGCGCCCAACCCCAGGCCGGCCGCCACCGCCGCCAGGGCGCCGGCCAGTTCGGCCACCACGCGCCCGGCGTAGGCCGCCGGGTCGGCCGCCAGGAAGCCCAGCGCCAGCAGGCCAGCGCCGGCCGCGATCAGGCCCGTGGACCGGCTCCAGCGCGCCAGGCGGTCCGAGCGATTGACCACCATGGGCGGGATGATGGCCAGGTTGGGCTCGTCGCTGCTGGCGCGCTCGGTGCCGTACAGCCAGCGGAACAGCAGAAACTGCTGCATGGCGTTGAAGGCCAGCACGGCTTTGACGCCCACCACGATCAGCAGCTCGATGCCCGTCACTTCGGTCAGCTGCACCACCGGGTCCGGGCCCAGCACGCTGACGGCCGGCGTCAGCGCGGGGACGACGGCCAGCGCCAGCAGCAGGGCCGAGGCCGCCAGCAGCGCCGGATCGCCCCAGATGAGCGTGAAAAAGCCGATGGCCAGGAAGGGCAGGCCGGCCACCGGGTGCAGCGGGTCGGTGGAAACCGCCACCAGCTGCGTGAACACGCCGTAGCCGATGAGGATCCAGCCTGTGGTCTTCTGGGTGCGGTCCAGACGCTTGACGGCTTCCTGGAGGTTAGGGTCGGAGGTGGAAAGGGTCTTGGGCATGGAGGCGGGAGGTCAGGGCTAGGTGAAAAAAGCGCGGAGGCGAAGGTCCTGGCCTGGATCGCCGCCCGGCCAGGGAGAAAGTATACTATCACTATCACCCACCCATTCCCCACGCCTTCGGCAATGGATATCCTTGACTCCCGCCTGACCCGCGACGAGCAATTCGAAGCCAACGCCGCGCACCACCGCGCTCTGGCCCAGGAACTGCGCGCCAACCTGGCCCAGGTCCGGCAAGGCGGCGGCGAGAAGTACCGTGAGCGCCACACCGCCCAGGGCAAGCTCTTCGTGCGCGAGCGCCTCGACCGGCTGCTGGACCCCGGCGCGCCCTTCCTGGAGCTGTCGCCGCTGGCGGCCTGGCACCTGTACGGCGGCGAAGCGCCGGCGGCCGGCCTGGTGACCGGCATCGGCCGGGTCAGCGGGCGCGAGGTCATGATCGTGGCCAACGATGCCACCGTGAAGGGCGGCTCGTACTTCCCGCTGACGGTCAAGAAGCACCTGCGCGCCCAGGAGATCGCCGAAGAAAACCACCTGCCCTGCCTGTACCTGGTGGATTCGGGCGGCGCCTTCCTGCCGCTGCAGGCCGAGGTCTTCCCGGACCGCGACCACTTCGGCCGGATCTTCTACAACCAGGCGCGCATGAGCGCCCAAGGCATCCCGCAGATCGCGGTGGTGATGGGCAGCTGCACGGCCGGCGGCGCCTACGTGCCGGCCATGAGCGACGAGACCATCATCGTCCGCGGCACGGGCACCATCTTCCTGGGCGGGCCGCCGCTGGTGAAAGCCGCCACCGGCGAAGACGTCACCGCCGAAGAGCTGGGCGGCGCGCACGTCCATGCTTATCAGTCCGGCGTGGCCGACCACTTCGCCGAGGACGACGAGCACGCGCTGGAGATCGCGCGTGGGATTGTGGCGACGCTCGGCGACGCCGGCCGCAAGCCCGCGGTTCCCCGGCCAGCCTTCGGCTCTGGGCCTGGGTCGGCCGTCGAAGAGCCGCGCTATCCGGCCGAAGAGCTCTACGGCCTGCTCCCGCGCGCGTTTCGCGAGACCTACGACGCGCGCGAGCTGATCGCGCGGCTGGTGGACGGCAGCCGCTTCCGCGAGTTCAAGGCCAACTACGGCCCGACGCTGGTCACCGGGTTTGCCACCCTCGCCGGCTATCCGGTCGGGATCGTGGCCAACAACGGCGTGCTCTTCAGCGAATCGGCCCTGAAGGGCGCGCACTTCGTGGAGCTGTGCACGGCGCGCCAGATCCCCCTGCTCTTCCTGCAGAACATCACGGGTTTCATGGTCGGCCGGGAGTACGAGGCCGGCGGCATCGCCAAGGACGGCGCCAAGCTGGTGCACGCCGTGGCCAACGCCGCGGTGCCCAAGCTGACGGTGGTGGTGGGCGGCTCGTTCGGGGCCGGCAACTACGGCATGTGCGGCCGGGCCTACCAGCCGCGCTTCCTGTGGATGTGGCCCAACGCCCGCATCAGCGTGATGGGCGGCGAGCAGGCCGCCACCGTGCTGCTGACCGTCAAGCAGGAGCAGCTGGCCCGCGAGGGCCGGCCGCCGCTCACGCCGGAGCAGGCCGCCGAGTTCATGCGCCCCACCCTGGAGAAGTACGAGTTCGAGGGCAATCCTTACTACGCCAGCGCCCGCCTGTGGGACGACGGCATCCTGGACCCGGCCGAGACGCGCCGGGTGCTGGGCCTGGCGCTGGCCGTCTGCGCCGGCGCCCCGCGCGCCGCGACGACCTACGGCATCTTTCGAATGTGACCGAACCAACCCGCCTGCAGCCCAGGCAGCCGAGGGACCGGTGACACTCTCGCCCAACGACCTTGACGGCTTGATCCGCAAAACCGAGAAGGCCTCGCCCATGGGCCTGGTGCTGCAGAAGGCCCTGGCCATCATGAACGACCCCAACAGCGACGCCAACCAGCTGGCGCGCGTCATCCAGCTTGATCAGACGCTGGCGGGTTTCGTCCTCCGGGCGGCCAACTCGGCGCACATCTCGCCGGCCAACCGCATCTCCAGCGTCCGCCGCGCCGTGGCGCAGTTGGGCCAGCAAGAAGTGAAGCGCCTGCTGCTCTCCGCCGCCGCCGCGTCCTTCCTGGATACGCCCTTGCCCGGCTACGGGCTGGCCCGCGGCGCGCTGTGGCAGCACGCGATTGGCATGGCAACCGGCGCGCGCTTCCTCACCGCCGGCATCAGCGTGATGGCGTCCGAGGCCGCCTATACCGCCGGCCTGCTGGCCGATATCGGCTTGCTGACCCTGGACAAACTGCTCCCGCCCGCCCCGGCCAGTCCGCCCACGGTGGCCGAGGAGCGGGCGCGCCTGGGCCTCGACCACGCCGCGCTTGGCGCCGAGGTGGCCCGGCGCTGGCGCCTGCCCGAGATCGTGGCCGAGGCCATCCGCTGCCACCACACGCCGGCGCAGGCCAAGACGGCCGGCCAGGTGGCGGCCGCGCTGCACCTGGTGGATGTCTGCCTGGTGCGCAACGGCCTGGGCCTGCGGCCCCGGCCGGAGACCATGACCCCCGAGCCGGCCAGCCTGGAGCTGTTCGACCTGGCCGGCGACC
>JAEURL010000323.1 GCA_016789165.1 Anaerolineales bacterium
ACATTGAAGAGCACCAGCGCGGCGCCGTTGCTGAACAGGCCGCCGCCCGAGCCAGACGCGGTGTTGCCGGTGACGGTCACATTCACCAGCCGCACCACCCCGCCGCTCTCCAGGTAGAGGCCGCCGCCGTCGTTGGCGGCCGTGTTGTTGCTCAGCAGCGCGCGCGTGATCAGGGTCTGGCCGGCGGCCACGTACAGGCCGCCGCCGAAGAGGCTGGCCTGGTTGCCGGTCACAACCACGTCGTTGAGGGCCAGGGTTCCCACGCTCACCAGGCCGCCGCCGACATTGCTCTGGCCGTTGCGGACCGTCACGTCGTTGAGGGTCAGGCTGGCCGAGGCCTGGACTTCGAAGACGCGGTCCAGCGCCCCGCCGTCGATTACGCTCAGGGCCGCGGTGTCGCCGGCGATCGTTAAGCCGCCCGGGGCGATGTCGAGATCGCCGGTGGCGGCCGCGTCCTCGCCCGTCCCGGCCAGCGTCAGCACGAACGGGCCGCTGACGGCGAAGTCGATCAGGTCACTGCCGGCCAGGGCGTTGGCCTCCTGGATGGCGGCCCGCAGGGTGCAGACCGCGCCGGCCGTGGCGCACACGCCGTCGCCCGGAGCGGCATCCACCGCGTCCAGGGTGCTGTCCACAGTGAAGGAGGCCGCCGCGGCCGGCCGCGCGAGCGCGGCGCCGGCCGCCAGCAGCAGGGCCAGCAGGGCCAGCCCGCGTCGAAGTGATAGCGCCATCGCCTAATACTCCACGCGCAGCCCGGTCACCCGGACTAAGCCTTGCTCGAGCAGCCACAACGCCGGGGCCGCCGCCAGGTCCAGGGCGACCGTGATGGTGAAGGCCGCCGCCAGGGTCTGGATGGCGGCCTCCACCGGGCCAGTTACCACCTGCTGCACCAGGGACCCCAGACCCAGCAGCGCCAAGCCGCCGGCGGCCACGGCCGCGAAGGCCAGGACGGGCAGCCAGGCGCGCCGGTCAGAGGCGGAGGGCAGCATGGAATTGCTCACCGTAAACAAGAGATAGATCCACACCCAGGCGTCCGGCGCAGCCATAATCGCCAGCAGGTTTTGTGCCAGGCCTGGCCCGTCGCCGCGCACCAGCGCCTCGCCGGCCGGCCCCACGCCCAGCGGCCCAAAGCCGATGGCCAGCACCACCCCGCAGCCGGCCAGCAGCGGCGCCGCGCCGATCAGGGCCTCCCGGAACACATCGGTCTGCTCCGTCTCCACGAACCCCAACCGCAGGGTGCCATCCGGCAGGCGCTCCGGCACCACCGAAAACCGGCCGGTGCGCGCCCCCACCAGGGTGGCCATGAGCCAATGGCTCAGTTCGTGGACCAGGACGCCCGGCAGCATGACCACGGCGTAGAGCACCGTGGCCACATCCGGGCTGCGGAAGAGCAGCAGCCAAATGCCCTGCAGGTGGCGGTGGATCCAGCGCTCCAGCAGCACCAGCGGCACGAAGGCCGCCAGGAGCCACAGCCAGGACAGGAAGGTGGGCATGCAGCGCCGGCCGGCGGCGGACTCAGCCGGCGGCGGCTTTGACGATGGCGGCGAAGTCCGCGGCCTTCAGGCTGGCGCCGCCCACCAGGGCGCCGTCGATATCGGGCTGGGCCATCAGGGCGGCGGCGTTGGCGGCGGTCACCGAGCCGCCGTACTGCAGCCGCAGGGCGCCGGCCACCTCGGCCGAATACAGTTCTTGCAGCAGGTCGCGGATGAAGCGCGCCATAACGGCGTTGGCCTGCTCCGGGGTGGCGGCCTTGCCGGTGCCGATGGCCCACACCGGCTCGTAGGCGATGATGGTCTTCAGCGCGGCCTCGGCCGCCAGGCCGGCGTAGGCACCGCGCACCTGGCGGGTGACCACCGCGCCAGTCTGGCCGGCCTCGTTCTCGGCCAGGTTCTCGCCCACGCACACGATGGGCGTCAGGCCGTGGGCCAGAGCCGCCTGGACCTTCTTGTTCACGCTGGCGTCGGTTTCGCCGAAGAACTGGCGCCGCTCAGAGTGGCCGATGATCACGTACTGGCACAGGCCGGCCAGCATGGGGGCCGAGATTTCGCCCGTGAAGGCGCCGGATTTTTCCCAGTGCAGGTTCTGGGCGCCCAACCCCACGCCGCTGCCGGCCAGCACCGGCGCGAGGCCGGCCAGGGCCACAAACGGCGGGCAAAGCACGCGCTCGACGGTGGTAAACGGCTGGATCTCGGCCAGCACGGCCCGGGCCAGCTCGACGGCCTCGGCCGGGGTCTTGTTCATTTTCCAGTTGCCAGCAATCACAGGGGTACGCATGGGGTCTCCTCGCAAAGAGAGACGCCGGACGGTCGGCCGCCGGCGTCTCAGAGTATGCGCCAGGTTGAGCGGCGGCGCAAGGCGCCGCGGGCGCGCGCTTCTTACCGATCGTTCAGAGCCGCCAGGCCGGGCAGCAGCTTGCCTTCCAGCATCTCCAGGCTGGCGCCGCCGCCGGTGGAGATGTGGGTGATCTTGTCCGCCAGGCCCGCCTGCTCGATGGCGGCCACCGAATCGCCGCCGCCGACCACGGTGGTGGCGCCGCAGGCCGCCACGGCCTGGGCCACGCCGTTGGTGCCGGCCGCGAAGGCCGGGAACTCAAAGACGCCCATCGGGCCGTTCCAGACCACCAGCGCCGCGCCCTGCAGCGCCGCCGCGAAGGCGGCCACAGTCTGGGGGCCGATGTCCAGGATGCGCCAGCCGGCCGGCACGCCGGCGGTCACGGCGCTGACCTGCGCCTGCGCGCCGGCCTCGAATTTGTCGCCGAGCACGGCATCCACGGGCAGGAGCAGCTTGCCGCCGGCCTTGGCCAGGATGGCGCGGGCCGTCTCCAGGCTGGAGTCCTCCACCAGGGAGTCGCCCAGGGCCAGGCCCTGCGCCTTGAAGAAGGTGTTGGCCATGCCGCCGCCGATCAGCACCTTATCGGCCTTGGCCAGCAGGTTCTCGATGACGCCGATCTTGTCCGAGATCTTGGCGCCGCCCAGGATGGCCACGTACGGGCGCTTGGGCGTTTCCACCGCCTGGCCCAGGTACTCGATCTCTTTTTCCATCAGGAAGCCGGCCACGGCCGGCAGGTGGTGGGCGA
>JAEURL010000316.1 GCA_016789165.1 Anaerolineales bacterium
CCGCGAGGTCAGCGAGCGGCTGTGCGTGGCCCTGAGCACCATCAAAGGCCACAACCAGCGCCTCTTCGGCAAGCTGCAGGCTCAGAACCGCACGGAAGCGGTGGCTCGCGCCCGCACGCTCGGCCTGCTGTAATCCCGCGCCCCCGGCAACAGTACCCCCCAACCCTACTTTCGGCTCTATACACCCGTACCGGGCAGCGGGCATAGTGGCGTTGCGCTGAGCGGCAGACCGGCCAGACCGGGATGCCCGGCCCAACCGACTATGCAGAACCGCGACTTGACCCCGCCCGACCGCCCCCGGCGCTATCAGCTCCGCGTGGCCGGCCGCCTGAGCGAACAGTGGGCCGAGTGGTTTGCCGGCCTGACCATCACGCCGGCCGAGAATGACCAGACCCTCCTCACCGGCTGGGTCGCGGACCAGGCGGCGCTGCATGGCCTGTTGAAGAAGCTCCGGGATCTGGGCCTGCCCCTGCTCTCCGTCAATCCCCTGGAACCCGGCTCCCCCGCCGATGCGCAGGCGGCCGGGGACCACCCTCCCAAGGAGTAAACCATGAACGCACCGGCATCCTCAGAGGCGGCTATGCCAGCCAAACTCTCCACGCTGTGGATCTTCGTGCTGATCAACATGCTCTTCGCCGACATCTTCTCGTTCATGGAGCCCGGCGCCCTGCGGCAGATCGTGGCCGGCGAGGCGGTAGACGGGACCACCGTCACCCCGCTCTTCCTGCTGGCCGCGGCCGGGCTGACCGAGATCTCAATAGTGATGGTCCTCTTGTCCCGCTTCCTGAGCTACCGGGCCAATCGCTGGGCCAACATCTTCGGCGGCCTCTTCACCATCGTCTACGTGATCGGGCTCGGCTCGAACACTCCGCATTACCTCTTCATCGCCTCGATCGAGGTGATCTGCTCGGCCTGGATTGTGTGGCTCGCCTGGCGGTGGCGCGCGCCGGAAAGCCAGGGCCGGGAAACCCATTCGTTCGCCGTCACCACGGGAGACTGACCATGAACACCTTGCAGAAGCTGGGCGGTTGGAGCGGGCTGGTCCACGCCCTGGCCTACGTCGTCAGCCTGATCATCGGGGCCAGCGTGATGTTCCCCCTGCTGGACAGCGGCCCGGCCGCGTATGCGGCCTTCGTCGCCGGCCACCCCGGGTTGGTCTACCTGTGGAATCTCGTGGCGTACTGGGTGGCCGCCCTCACCCTGGTGGTGATGGTGCTGGCGCTCCACGAGCGGCTGAAGCCGGCCGCGCCCGGCGGCGCCCAGCTGGCGGCGGCCTTCGGGCTGATCTGGGCGGCGCTCATCATCGGCAGCGGCAACCTGATGCTCCGGGATGTCGGCGTCATCGCGCGGCTTTACGCCGGCGATCCGGCCCAGGCGGCCGCGGCCTGGACGACGCTGGAGGCGGTGGAGAACGGGATCGTGAGCGGGAATGAGATCGTCGGCAGCCTGTGGGTGCTGCTGCTGAGCCTCACGGCCTGGCAGGCCCGGGAGCTGCCCCGGGCCCTGAACCTGTACGGCGCCGCCCTCGGCCTGGCCGGCCTCCTCACCGTCTTTCCGCCGCTGGCCGAGCCGCTGGGTATCCTCTTCGGATTGGGGATGATCGGCTGGTCAGTCTGGGTGGGCCTGGCGCTGCTGCGCGTCCGCTGGCCGGCCGCCCGCCGCGCCGCCACCACGGGAGGTGCCGCATGAAGGCCGTGCTCTATACCCGCTTCGGCCCGCCGGAGGTGCTGCATCTGGGCCAGGCGCCCAAGCCGGCGCCCCAGGCCAAGGAAGTGCTCATCCGCGTTCACGCCGCCACCGTCTGCAAAGAGGACCCGGAGTGGCGGGCGGCGCCCGGCTTCAACGGGCTGCTGCGGCCCAGCCACCCGATCCTGGGCCAGGAACTGGCCGGCGAGGTTGAGGCGGTGGGGCCGGGCGTCAGCCGCTTCCGCCCCGGCGACCGGGTCTTCGGCATCGATGGGCACGGCGCCTACGCCGAGTACAAGTGCCTGTCCGAGGACGGGGCGCTCGCCCGCATGCCGGCCGGCCTGACCTACGCGGAGGCCGCCAGCGTGCCCAATGGCGCGCTCACGGCGCTGCCGTTTCTGCGCGATCACGGCCGGGTCCGGCCCGGGCAGCGCGTGCTGGTCTACGGCGCCTCGGGGTCGGTCGGCACGGCGGCGGTGCAGCTGGCGCGGGCCTTCGGGGCCGAGGTGACCGGCGTCTGCAGCACGCCCAACCTGGGCCTGGTGCGGTCGTTGGGAGCGCGCCGGGTTGTGGATTACACCCGGGAAGACTTCACCCGTCTGGACCTCACCTACGACGTGATCTTCGACGCCGTCGGCAAGCTCTCGTTCGCGCGCAGCCGGGGCCGGCTGACCAAGAACGGCGTGTATCTCACCGTGCTCCCCCTGCCCGCCGTCCTGCTGCGCGGGCTGTGGGCGGCGCTGGCCGGCGGCCAACAGGCTCGCTTCGCGGCCACGGGGTTGCGGCCGGCGCGCCA
>JAEURL010000395.1 GCA_016789165.1 Anaerolineales bacterium
GGCGTTCAGCAGGCTGTCCCGGTTCCAGCCGTCGCCGTCGGCCGAGGAGGCGTCGATCAGGGGCGTGGCGCTCACCTGGAACTCGCCCAGCGCGCCCTGGATGGCGGCGGCACTGTCGCTCAGGAAATCATAGCCGGTCACCAGGCCCGTGTTCACGGCCAGGGTCGGGGCGGCCCGGAAGTTGGTGACGGCGGCCGCGATCTGGGCCGGGGTCTCCACCAGCCGGCCGAGGGCGCGATCCGGGATGAAGAGCGGCCGGCCGCGCCACAGCAGGGGCGCCTCGTCGGCGTAAAAGTCGTCGGTGAGCAGGTAGCCCTCGTTGAGGGCCCAGAAGGTGGGCGAGGCCGGCTGGGTGAGCGAGTTCAGGGCGAACTCGCGTTCGTTGGCGATGGCGGCCTCGTCCGGCGAGCGGTAGAAGGGCAGGGTGTCGTCGGCGCCGGCGATGACCAGGTATTGGATGGCGTAAGCCGGGTCGGCGGTGTAGCGCTGGATCAGGGCCTTAATGGCGGCCGCCACCGCGTTGGCGTATTCCGCCCGGCAGTAGTTGGTGGTGCTCCAGGCGGCGTAAGCCGCGGCCACGGCCGGGTCGGTTTCCACCGGGATCACCAGGCCGTTGACGGCGCCGTCGTCGGCCAGGGAACGCAGGGCCGTCAGCGCCTGGCCGGCCGCCTCCGCGCCGTAGGCCGCTTCCAGCCGCGCCAGGTTGGTCAGGATCAGGGTGCCGGCCTTCTGCGCCCCGCCGATGCCCGCGCCTGTGTACGGCGCCGCGGCCAGGGTCGGCGTCACGGTGCGGCCCGGCCAATCGCAGTTCGGGGCCCGGTCGCCGATGGCCTGCAGGTCCGCGCTGATGAGGTACGGGTAGGGAGCGTAGTCACCGGTGCTGCTGAAGACGGCCAGGTAGTAGACGCCGGGCCGCACCAGCCCGCCGGCCTGTTTGGCCGTGACGGCGATGGAGGTGAGCTGGCCAATCGACGTCAGCTGGCCGATGGACGTCAACTGCCCGATAGACTGCCACTCGCCGATCGACGTGAGTTGGCCGATGGAGGTGAGCTGGCCGATGGACGTCAACTGGCCGATGGACGTGAGCTGCCCGATGGACGTGAGCTGCCCAATGGACGTCAATTGACCGATCGAGGTGAGTTGGCCGATGGACGTCAACTGGCCGGCCGAGTCCACGCCGGCGCCGTCCTGCACCTGGTTCAGCACCAGTTGATCGGCGTTGGCGGGCACCGGCACGTTCAGGTCGGCGAAGATCGCCAGGTCATAGCCGCCCGGCAGGTTGAGGCCCATCAGGGTGGCGTTGAGCAGCGCCGTCTCCGTCACCACCACGCGGTACAGGTCCACGTCGTGCGAATGGCTCAGGAAGGAGATCAGGGAGCGCGTCGTCGTCGCCGGGTCGGTGTTCGGGTCAGTGGGATTGATCGCCGCGACCGCGGGGTCCCAGGCGTGATCGTTGGGCTCAAAAGAATCGAGGCCGGTGCTGAAGAGCACGCGCGCATCCACCCAGCGGCGCTCGGCGCTGTTGGAGGCGGCTTGAGCCGGGATGTTTCCGAGCGGGGTGGGGATGGCGCCGCTCCAGGCGGCGGCCACGTTCGCCAGGCCGGTCTGGTTGGAGTGCAGGCTGGTCGCGCACTGGCCGGCCGCGTCGGTGAGGCACTGTTGAACCGAGAGCGCGCCCGGGCCGGCGGACAAGCTGAAGCTGAGCGGCTGGTTCACGGCCGGCAGCGGGGCGCCGCCCAGGTCATAGGTCAGTGTGGCGACGAGCGGATAGGCGCGGCCCACCTGGCCGGCGTCCTGGGCCGGGGTCAACTCCAAATGGACCTCCGCCCACTGCACCTGGGCCTCGCCCGATTGCACCGTGAAGCTGGGCGTGGTCCCAGCCGCGGCCGTGATCGCGCCGGACCAACTGGCCGTGAGCCGGCTCAGGCCGGTTTGGGCGCTGCTCAGAGGCACGCTGCAGGCGCCAAAGGAGTCGGTGACGCAGGTGGCGCTGGTCCGGGCGTCGGCCGGGTTGGCGGACAGGCTGCCCGGGCCGGCCAGCGCCACGCTGACCGTCTGGCCGCCGAGGGCGGGCTGGAAGCCGGAGCCGGAGCCGTAATCAAACTCGAGCCGGACGGTGACGGAGGTGCTGGCGGCGGTCGCCACGCGCAGGGCGTTCCGCGCGGCCGAGACGCTGACGCGCGCCGCCACCCAGGCGGCCTGGGCGCTGGCCGACCGGGTTTGCGTGCCGCCGTTGACGGGGATGGCGGCGCTGGCCGTCAGCGCGGTCTGGCCGGTGCTGGCCGAGGTGAGGCTCAGCGCGCACTGGCCGTTGGCGGCGGTGACACACGTGGCCGGCGCGGCGCCGGCGCCGGCCGTGTTGGTGACCAGGCCGGTGACCGTGACCGCGGGCACCGCCACGAACTGGAAGCCGCTCTGCGCGTCGCGCTTCTGGACCGTGGCCGTGAAAGCCTGCGGCTGGCCGGCCCGCTGGGCGGCGCTGGCCGGCGCGAGGGTCAGGCGCGTCTCGCACAAGCTGAGCGAACCGAGGGCAAAGTCTTTAAGCTGCGCGCCCGTGGAGGACGACGAGCGCGTCTCGGCCAGGAAACTGGCGAAGCAGGCCGGCGGCTCGCTGGCCTGGCTCCAGAAGCGGGTGAGGTTGACGCCGCCCTCGAAGAAGGCGCCGGGCGGGAACACCCCGGCCGGCTGGCCCTTGGCCGTGTAGCTCCAGGGCGCGGGGGTGGCCAGGTTGTTGACGGTGGCGCACACCAGGTCGGCGGCGCCGGCGGTGGCGCAGTCCACGCCCGCGAGGATCTGCTTGAGGCCCTTGAGTTTGGTGTCCCACTCGTAGACCTTGATGGTGCTGATCGCGCCGCCCTGCGTGAAGTCGCTCAGCACCAGCAGGTCGCCCTGCTGGTGGACGCCGGCGAAGGTGCCGTTGGCGTTCAGGCGGACGGCGCTCTTGAAAAACCAGAAGCCGATCTGGGCGGCGCCGCTGACGTCGAAGCGGTCGGCGCCGAAGTAGGCAATCAGGTCGCCGTTGGCGTTGCGCAGGGTGGCCGCGTAGGCGTTCGTCAGCTCGTCCTTGTCCGGGGCCTGGTCGGCGGTGGTCCAGCCCCAGGCGCTGACGTCGCTGGTGTCCTTGGAGCCGCCCGTGGTGAAGTAGGTGGTGTCGCCGGGCGGGTTGTTGCGGTCGGCGATGAAGGCCTGCGTGACCAGGGTGCTGGGGCCGGCGCCGGCGAAGAGGCTGGCCCAATCGGCGCCGGCCACCGCCGTCTCGTCCGTGGCGTTGCGGTCGAGCTCAAAATCGCCCAACTGCACGGCCGCCGCCTGCAGGGCCGTAGCAGCCAGCAGCAGGCCGGCCAACAGCCCGGCGCCGCCGAGGGCGATCAGGCGGGCGCGGCCCAGGGCCGCCAGCCGGCGCAGGAGGGCGAGAAGGGCCTGGCTCAATCGGGAATGGGGAAAGCTCAGCATGACCGCCTCGTGTGGTTGAAAGGATGCGATTGAACAGCCACTGGGACTGGATAAACCCAGACTGCCGCCAGGCTCGGGCGGGCGGGTTCGCTGATGTCACCCGCCGACGCCAAGCGGCTCAGGCCGGCCACCAAGAAAGGCCCGTATCCACTAAACCGCCGCGCGGCTCCTAATGATGCTAAAGCAGTCCCTATTTCCCAGTGTTCTTCCAAAGATCGAGGCCGAAGAAGGCGTCTCTCAAACAGATCGCCAACTCAACACACGCCGCAAGCTGTGTGCGTAAGAAACGGGTATGACGAGGCGGGCCGTGGGAAGTGCTAAGGCGGGGGCAGGCGGACCAGATCAGCGGCCGAAGCGGTTGACGATCCAGACGCCGGCCAGCAGCAGCAGCCCGCCGAGGAGGCCCAGCGGCGTGGGCCATTCGCCGAGCAGGATCAGGCCGGCGATGGTGGTGACGATGGGCTGCAGCAGGAGGGTGGCTGAAACGATCGGGGCCGGCAGATGGCCAAGGGCGTAGTTGACCAGCAGGTAACCGCCCAACTGCGTGATGAGCGCGGCCGCGATCAGGTTGAGGTAGGTGAAGGCCGGATAGCCCGTGAAGGCTTGGCCCAGCAGCAGGCCGGCCGCCAGCAGGCCCAGCGCGCTGACCACGGCCGAGATCCACCAGGAGGCCAGGGCGCTGAGCCCGGCGCGCGCCCGCTGGGTAGCCAGGAAGAAGCCGGCATAGAAGAGGCCGGCGATGAAGGCGAAGACGCGGCCCAGCCCCGTGCTGGCGCCGCTGAGGAAATCTCCGCCCAGCAAAGCCGCGGCGCCGGCCAGGGCCACGGCCAGCCCCAGCCAGTAGGCCGGCCGGAGCTTTTCACGGAAGAGCAGCCACGCGCCCAGCCCCACCCACACCGAGGCGGTGTTGCCCAGGAAGGTGGCGTTGGCGGCCGAGGTCATGAGGACGGACGTATTCCAGAAGGCCAGGTCGCCGGCGAAGAGCAGGCCGGCCAGCGCCGCCAGGCCGATGGCGGGCGCGGAGCGGAGCGGCCGCCGGCGCGCCTCCGCCGCAAAGGGCACGGCCATCAGCCCAGCCGCGATCAGCATGCGGTAGAAGCCGCTGACCGCGCCCGGGGCGTTGGCCCAGCGAATGAAGATGGCGCTCAGGCCCATGCCCAGGACGGCCACCAGCAGGGCCAGCGTCGCCCCGGCATGCCGCGCGGGCGCGGCGGTTGGAGTGTTAGCGGTTGGAGTGTTAGGGGAAGCCATGCGGCGGCCGGCCGGGGGATGCAGGGCCTGACGGACAGCGCCGGCGGCGAGGTTTCACTGGCCGGCCGGCTGGGCCGGCAGGCGGATGGCGACGCGGCTGCCCTGGCCGGGCTCGCTCTCCACGTCCACACGGCCGCCGTGCGCCTCGACGATGCGCTTGACCAGCGCCAGGCCCAGGCCGGTGCCTTCGTAGCGCCGCGTGGCCGAGCCGTCCACCTGATAGAAGGGGGCGAAGATGGCCGGCAGATGCTCGGCCGCGATGCCCACGCCGGTGTCGGCCACGGCCAGCACCACTTCGGCGGCCGAGGCCGGCGCGGAGGCTGTCACGGAAAAACGCACCACCCCGCCGCGCGGCGTGAACTTCACGGCATTGTCCAGGAGCTGGCCCAGCGCCCAGCCCAGCTTCTCCCGGTCGGCGCGCCAGACCGGCAGGCCGGCCAGCTCGGTGGTCTCCAGGCGCAGGCCGGCGCGCTCGGCCTTGGGCCGCGCAATGGCCACCGCCTCGGCGGCCAGCGCGTCCAGGGCCACGTCATCCCAGGTCATCACCATCTCGCCGCGCATACTGGCCGCGAAATGGATCAGGTCCTCGATCAGCTTGCGCAGCTCCAGGCCGCTCTTCAAGATGAAGTGGACGGCCTCCTGCTGATCGGCCGGGACCTCGCCCAGCTGGCCGCGGTGCAGCAAGTCGGCGAACCCGATGACGGTGGCCAGCGGGGTGCGCAGCTCGTGGGAGATGGCGGCCACAAAGCTGGCCTTGAGGGCGTTCA
>JAEURL010000416.1 GCA_016789165.1 Anaerolineales bacterium
TTCGAACCAGTAGCAGTCGATCAGGCCCTGGCCGCCCGGCAGAAACTCCAGACCGGTGGCCGTCACGCGCAGGTCGTCCAGCCGGCCCTGAAACTGCGGAGTCTCGCCGGTCAACCCCGACCATAGCCGCCGGGCCGTGGCCGCGATCGCCGTTGACGCGCCAGACATCCACTTAGCCACGCCGCTCTCCTCTCGTCCGCAGGGCCGCGGTCACGTCGTGCGCGCCCTGCCACGGCCCGACGATCGACATCGGCTGGGCCGCCCAGTTCTGGATCAGGATCCAGGCGTAGCCGGCGGGCAGGATGATCCACAGCAGCCAGGCGCCGACGGTCCGCGCGGTGCCGAGGTTCTGAGCCAGCACCTGCCCGGCGGACTGCGCGCCGCCGAATACGCCGGCCAACTCGGCCGGCGAGAGCTGGCCAGCCTGCCAGAGGAACAGCCGGTAGCCGATGACGGCCAGGCTGTACACGATCAGGCCGGCCTTGGTGCTCCATAGCAGCGCCCATCTTTGCTGCGGCATCATCACCAAGGCCAGCACGGCCAGCAGCCACATGCCAGCGCCGATGGCCGGCACCGGCGCTCCCAAGGCCAGCGTCGCGGCCAGCCACAGGAGCAGGGCGGTCAGCGTGGTGGCCTGGGCAGTGCGCGGCAAACGGGGGGCCGCCGCGCCGGAGTACCGGCCGGGCGCGAACACAGCCGCCTGCTGAGCCAGCCGGTCAAACGTCAGTCCGATCGTGGCCGCGCAGCCCAGCGCAATCCAGTGCGCCAGGTTGTCCAGGAACAGGTATAAGACTGCTAGACCGCCATTGGCCAGGTAGATCAGTCCGTCGGTGAGCGCGTTCGACACGTTTTCCAGCATGGCGTTACCCCCGGCTCCGCTCCCACATGACGGTCAGGATGACGGCCAGGAAAGCCAGGCCGGTGCCAGCCAAGATGGTGGTCGCTTCCATAGTGGGCCTCAGCGGCCGGCAAGCCAGGCGCCGTCCGAACCCTGCCCATCGCGCAAGGCCTCGGCGGCTTGGGCCAGGGTGTGGTGAAGCAGTGGCAAAGCTTCCGCCCGACAGCTCACCCCCAGTTTGCCGAGGATGTTCGAGATCGCGCCGTCGACCGCCTTGGCGCTGACGCCCCGGGCGGCCGCGATCTCACGGGTGGACGCGCCGTCCAGCAGCCGCTGCGCCACGTCGCGCTCGGCCGGTGTGAGCTTGTAGCGATACGAGTGATCGCGGGCCTTGAAGGGCCGCTGGGAGTCAAGCGGCACAGTGGTGCCTCGGAAGTTGAACATGGCGTCGTTTCTCCTCCTCCGATGGGTTCGTTTCAGGCCGCCAGCGGCCGGATCACCAACGGGGCGTGGCCGACCGGCTGGCCTTCGAGTTCGACGTTCAGGCAGTAGTCACCGGGCATTTCAACCGGCACATCCTTGAGCGTGATGCCCTGCAGATGATAGGTCCGGGCCTCAAAGCCGAAGCGGGTCTCCGAGACGACCTGGCCAGCCGGGTTCACCATTTGGAGTGTGCCGGCATATCGCCCGCTTCCGCCGCAGAAAATCAGGTTGACGGTCAGCGGGCTCAAGCGGGCCGGGAAGGATGGGCTATACAGGTCATATAGCACACGGTGCAGGGTGTAGCGACCATCGCCGTTGACGAGCGTCTGCAGCACGTCTTCGCTCGGGACGATGGCGACGAGTTGTGGGTGAGTCATCTTGGGTCTCCTGTGTTGATGAAGGGGGGCCAGGGGCAGGTGAGCGGATGGGCGGGTGGGCGCTCCTCTGCCCATCTGCTCCCCTGCTCACCTGCACTCCACTCCGTCAGAACAACCTCCCGCTCAAGACCGGCCCGGCCATCACCGTCAGGATGACGACGATGTACGGCAGGAAGAAGAAAAAGATCATGGGCAGGATCAGCTCCGAGCCGACCTTCTCGGCCCGTAGCTGCGCCGCCCCGATGAAGCGTGTGGCGGTGTCGCGGGCGATCTGGCCCAGAAGTTCCCGGGCCCCGGTGCCGCGCCGCTTGATGTTGTCCAGGGCGCGCACGAACGTGATCAACTCCCGTTCGTTGCCCTCCAGGGCCTCTTCGATCAGGGCGCCGGGCTGGGCGCCTTCGGTGAAGAGCGACCGGCCGGCCGCCCGCTGTTGGGCCTGGCGAAACCAGGCCGCCCCAAGGCCAGGCGCGTGCGAGAGGCGGGCCACGGCCTCCTGCAGCGTGGTCTCAGAGGCGACCTCGGCGGCCATGATGGCGACCAGTTCGGGCATCTCGGCCGCGAACTGCCGGCGCGCCCGGCGGGTCGGCGCGCGCAGGTAGAGCAGGTTGAAGACCAGCGGCAGCGCGACCGGGATGGCCAGCACAGTCAGCGCGCTTCCCCGGCCGACGAGCAGGGCCAGACAGGCGCCGGTGACGCACAGGGCCGCGTGCAGGGCGGCCACTTCCATCACCGACCAGCCCGTCCAGCGGCCGGCTAGCTGGGACCAATACAACTGCTGTTCGAGCACGCGCAGCCAGCCCAACGGCGTGAACTTCACAATCGGCTGGAAGAAAACCAGCAGGCCGCGGTAGAACGGCAGGCCCTCCCGGGAGTCCGGCGAGTAGGCGGCTTCCATCCGCCGGGTGAAGTAGTTCGCGGGCAGCGGCTGCCGGCTATAGACCAACCACGCGGTCAGGACCGCGACCACCAACGCGATGACAGTCTCCATCACATACCCTCCTTATCATTGGCCGGCCGCGCGCCGGCGGCAGGTCCGTTTGAGGTCGCGCAGCCCCTGGCTCACTTTGTGAAAAGCGGCCGATTCCTGGACGCCCAGCGCCGCCCCAACCTCGCGGTATTTGCGCGGGCCGGCGCCGTCCAGACCGAAGCGCAGCGTCAGCGCCTGGGCCAGGTCGGGCTTCAAGTCGCGCATCAAGGAAGTGAGACCGCCCTCCAGCGCGCCCGAGCCGTTGGGGTCGCCAGTGGCTGGCTCGTTGCCGTCAAGCGCACAGCGCATCAGCCAGCCCTCCGGCCAAGGCAACTGGAGCAAATCGTCGTCGACGAGGCTCCAGCGCGCCGGCCGCGCGCCTGGCGCTGGCGAACTGGAGCTGCACGAGCGCTGCGGCCCCAGAATGGCCGTTTCGCGCCGGCGCAGTTCGACCGCCACGACGCGCAGGCTTTCCCAGGCCGCGCGCAACGCCCGGCGCTGCACGGCCGGTGCGAGGGAGGTGAAGTCTTCCAGGGCGGTGAGCTTCTCGCCCAAATCGATGATCAAAGGTTGAACCAACATACCTAGACCGCCTCGCGGGCCATGTCGCTCATCACGACATAGCCGAGATACATCACCACCGCGGCGCCGGCCAGCGCCATCTGCACAATCGGCAGCTGGAAGGAGGCCCGGAAGGTGATATCGCCCATGAAGAACAGCAGCGTGACCGCCAGCAGGGCCGGCACGATGCGCGCCGACTGCATCTGTTCCGCGGCCTTGGCCTGGGCCTTCTGGCGGGCTTCCAGGATCGACTGCACGTTACCGGCGCCGGCGACAAAGGCCTCGAAAAATGCGCCTCCGCTCCCGGCCCCGGTCTGGATGAAGCGTTCCAGCAGCAGGCCCAGATTGGCCAGGCTGACCGAGGCCGCCCGCCGTTGCAGGTTCCGGACGGCCTGCTCCCGCCCGACATGGGCCACCGCGGCCTCCAGCGCCGTTTGGCGCAGTTCGGCGGACATCGGGTTCGGGCCTTTCTCGCGCTCCAGGCCGTCGGCTACTTCGGAGAGCGCTGCCGCCACGTCGGGGTTGGCGCGCAGGATGGCGAGCAATTCCACATACACCTGAGGCAGATCGGCCTCCAACCGCCGGCCGCGCCCCTTGATCCGGTCCGCCAGCCACTGGCGCGGGGCGGCCAGGCCCACCAGCGCCGCTCCCAGGGCCACCAGCGGCGGCATCCCGGCGCCCATCGTGATGATTAGGGCGGCGGCCGCCAGCCCGTAGTGCAGGAGTTGCCAGGCGAGCTGTGGGTTGCGGGTCGGGAGCCCGGCGGCCGCCAGGCGATACTCCGGGCTCCTTGGGTCGACCGCCGGCCCGGTTGGCTGGAACGCGTACGCGGCCGCCATCCGTTTCTCGGCCTCGCGGCGCAGCACCTGCCGGCGGTAAAGGAGGTTGTAGGCCAGGCCAAACGCGGCCAGGCCGATGAGGCTGGCAATCAAGAATTCCATGGCTGCCTCACTTGATCTTGAACTTGATGCCGAACAGGCTTTTCCCGGCGCTGCGCCCATTCGCCTCGTTCGCCTCCATGACGGTGCCGCCGATCAGCTTGGAAGCCAGGGAGTGGGCGATCCGGGCAAAGACCTCGGTCTCGGGCGCCAGGGCCGGCGACTGGCCGCGGTTCTGCACGGCCGGCAGTTTGGCGACATACGGGAACGAGGCCAGGATGGGCGGGAAGCTCCCGACGACGTTCGCCACCCCGGTGGCGAAGTCGCGCTCGCTAAGGTTGTCATCCGGTGATTTCATATTGATCACGGCGAAGATCGACTCCAGCGGGACGCGGTGCTGGGCGGCCAGGCGCTCGGTAAAGAGCTTGTACGCCCGCACAGCTGCGAACTGGTCGTGGACCGTCGCGCGGCAGATGAGCAAAGCCATGTTGGCCGCCAGCACGCCCTGTACGGCCCACATCGAGTCCGCAAAGGGCGGCAGATCCAGGAGCACGACGCCGTAGTTGAACGAGTGCGCGGCCAGGATCAGGCTGCGGATGCTGGCCGGATGTTCCGGCGGCCGCGCCGCCGCCTCCGCCAGCGCCTCCGGGTCCTCGGGCGCCAGCAGGACATCCAGGGTGTCCAGACCCTTCAGTTTCTGGAGCGCGGCCTTGAAGCCGTCGGTCGTCGGCCGGTTGAACCACTCCGTGGCATTCGGGCTGAACTTGACCCCCAGGTGTCCGACGGCAGCCGGCGGGGAGTTGAGGGAAGCCAGCAGTGTCCGGACGTTGTTGCGGGCGAAGTGGACGGCCAGGGTCTCCATGACCGTGCTCTTGCCGGGGCCGCCGGCAAACGACAAGGCCGCGATCGTGCGCGTTCCGACCACGGCCGCCGCCGGCCGGGCGCCCGCGGTTTCATCGACCGCATGGGCGGCGGCCGCCGGGGCGGCCTCCAGCAGCCGCGTGCGCTCGGTGACGCCGGCGCTGTAGGCCGAGGCCGCGATCCGGGCCCAGTTCACGGGCGCGATGAACACGCCGCGCACGCTCGTCGTCACAGCCTCCAGCATCCCTTGCCGCTCCGGCCAGCCGCCCGTAGCCGGCAGGATTACCAGGGCCGTGGTGCTGGACGGCAGGCGGGCCAGAGCGTCCCGTAGCTCGTGCGGGTCGGGGGCGAGGCCGGCCTCGACGATCACGACCTCCGGCCGGTACTGGCTGACATCGTCCGCAAAATCCTTCCACTTCTCGCAGAACGAGATGACCTGGAAGCGGGCCGGGTCGCTCACAAAAGCCGGGTAGGCCTGCTTGAGCAACTGCTGAGTGTTGGGGCTGGCCAGAAAGATCGACAGCGGTCCATTGGTCGACATGGGTTACTGCCCTCCCACGCCGGCGTCGACGAGCTGTTCGATGGCCACGCCCGGGAAGCGGGCGGGGCGGGTGCCGTTGGCCGGCTCCAGGGCCAGGTAGAGCCGGGCCTGGGCATCCAGGAGCGCGATCAACTCGGGCAGGGTCACGGTCAATGGGCCGTGCGGGCCGTCGATCTGGACCGGGCTGGCCGGCACTTCTAGCACGATGACCGACTCCTGCTGGCCGACCTGCGAGGTCTGGGCGCGCGCGAAGCCGTCGTTTTCGGTGGTGGTCACTTCTTCGTAACGGAAGGTCTGGGGGACCAGGATGACCTTCAGACCAGTGGCCGTCAGGCGCGCAAATGGTGACTGCGGCACGATGGCGGTCGGCATGGCCGGGGCCGGCGTGGCTCCCGGCGAGATGACGTGGGTCTCCGTCACGGCCTGGCTCGCCGCCGGCGCAAAGAGGCTGTTGAGGTCGGGCGGCTCGATCACGGCGATGAGCGACACGAAATCGCCGGGCCGCAGCAGGCCGGCCAGGCCGGAGGAGCGGGTCACCTTCACGGCGACGGCGCGGCTGTCCGGCGCCAGGCCGCCGGCGATGGCGGACACGGCCTTGGAGCCCAGCATCTGGTCCGTGATGACGTCGCCGGGGCCGCGCTGCAGGCTGACCACCTGGCCAATGGCGTCCTCGACGTTGGTCAGGGCGCCGGCCGGGGCATCGGCGGCGCGCAGGTTCTTGATGGTCACGTCGTCCGCGGTCAGGCGCGCGCCGACGTTGACGGGCCGGGCCGCAACCACAACGGCTTTCTCGGCGCGCATGGAATATAGGAAGCCGAGCGTGAGCGCGAAGGCCAAGCCGGCCAAGACGATCACGGGCAGGATGGATGTTTTCTTCGGGACGGACATGGGGTAACTCTCCTTGGAGGTATGCGACGAGACACTTGAATGGGCTACTTGATCAGCGCGGCCTCAAACAGGGCCACGTTGAAGACGAAATCGGAATGGCGGAGCTGGCGCGGGGCGGTGTAGGGCGTGCCGTTGGATTGGCCGGCCAGGACCAGCCGGTACTGGCCCGGATCGCGCAGGGGCAGTTTCTCCCACTGTAAGAAGTAACTGGTCCGGTCGGCGGCCATCTGGTTGAGGGTCGGCGGGAAGCCCGGCCACAACGGCCAGACGGCCTGGTAGACCTTGGCGCCGGGATAACGTTGTTGCAGGTCGCCGGCCGTGATCCAGCCGATGGACTCGTCCGTCAGCCGGGCCTGCACGGTCAGGAAACTGATGCTGTCTCGAAAAGTCCTGGACTGGCGAACACAGACCCAACGCTCCTCGGCCACGACGCCCCAATCCGGATCGCCGGCCATCCAGGGCTGGAAGCCTTTGGAGTAGTTGGTCTTGCCGCTCCAATCTCCGCAGCCCCCGCCCTCGCCATCCCCGACCCAAGTGCAGAC
>JAEURL010000466.1 GCA_016789165.1 Anaerolineales bacterium
CGTGCCGGCCTACCGCGGTGAGAAGAACACGCCCCTGGTACGCGCCTGTCTGGCCGCCATCCGGCAGGCCGGCGGCAACCCCAGCTTCTCGGTCAAAAGCGGCACCGCCGACATGAACATCGTGGCGCCGGCCTGGGGCACCCCCATCCTGGCCTACGGACCAGGCGACTCGACGCTGGATCATACGCCGCACGAGCACATTTTGATCAGCGAGTACGAGCGCGCGATCGGGGTGCTGGCCGAGGCCCTGGTGCAGCTGCGCCCATGACAGCCGGTGGGCCGGCCTTAACCGATTTGGCCGTCGGTTTGGCTTCTTAGTACTTTGGTCCCATCGCCCCCGGGGGGAGCGGTGCGGTTTCTTGACAATGCCATTTTTTATGGCATATCATTCCCCTTGTCGAGACCCTGTCTCCAACTAAATATCAACCAGTCGGTGTCCCAAAAGACGCCCGTGCGAAAGCGAGAGCGGTTCTTCTGCTGTTAGTCTGCCACGCCGCGCGTAAACCTCGCTGGCACCGCCCCGGCGGGCGAGGCTGGCGGGTGCGCTTGCAGAACCACTCCCCGCTTGTACGGACGTTGCCGCGCCGCCTGGTTTGGCCCGGACCAGACGGCACTTCGCGCTCGCAGCCGCCGGCCGGCAAACTGCAAGCGTTCAGTGTCTGGACAGTCCATTCGGAATACCCCGCCCCAGCGCGCGGCCAAGACGCAGGCCATCGTCCTTGCTCTCGCTCTGGCCGCGCCGGCCTTGGTCGCCTGCCTGTTAGCGGGAATGGCCGTGCTTCGCCTCACGCAGCCGATGCCCACACCCACCCTCGCCGCGCGCCTGCCCAGCGCCACCGCCAGCCTGGCCCCCACCCAGGCGGCCGCCGCGCCCGTGCTGACCACCGCCCCCGCGCCGGCCAGGACGGCGAGCCCGTCCAACACGCCGCCGGACGGGGCGGCGCCGGTGACCACGGCCCCGCCGGCCACCCACACCCCGGAAGCCCGCGCCCCGGGGCCGGCCGTGACGCCGACGCCATTGCCCGACACCGCGCCGACCACGCCGGCCGAGACCGACACGCCCCCGCCGACAGACAGCGCCACCGCCAGCCCGGCCGTCACCCCCACCCTGACCGTGGCGGCCACCGCCACCCCAATGCCACTGGCGATCCGCCATGACACGGCCTGCCTGGACGGTGCTGGACGCATCTACATCTACGGCGAGATCGTCAACACCGCCGCGCTCCCCTATCGGGCGGCGCTGAGCGCCCAGATCTTCGGCGCCGGCGGCGCGCTGCCGGCCGCCGACCCCGTCTTCGATATGCCGGGCCGTTTCGTCGTCCCGGCCGGCCAGGCCCTGCCGTTTGTGCTCTCGGCCGGCTGGAGCCAGCCGGCCTTTTCGCGCTACACCCTGGAGCTGACGGCCGAGGCCAGCGAGGCCACGCCGGCCAGCACGGTGCGCCTGGACGACTTCACGGCGGCCGCCGAGGCGGACGTGGTGACCGTGGCCGGCCGCTGGACCAACACCGGCAGCGCGCCCGTGAGCGAGTACGTCGACGTGTACGCCGCCGCCTATGACGCCCAGGGGCGGGTCACGAACCTGCAGTACGAGACGATCACGGCCCAGGTGCAGTTGACGCCGGGCCAGCACAGCTTCCGGCTTTTTCTGGACCCGGCCGCCCCCTGCGGCACCGGGACCGTGGCGGCCGGCGTAGTCGGCGAATAAACCGGGCGCCGCGCGGCGCCCAGAAAGGACACGCATTTGCCATGTCACCCGTCTGACCGCCAGCCGGCGCCGCCCGGCCGACGGCTGACCATTAGCGCGGCCCCGCTGGCGGTGGGCCAAGCTCCATCTTTTGGCGGCAAACCGAGGAGGACTTCACGTGCGTAAGAAGCTGCATCTTTTGACAACAATCGTGGTTTTGGCCAGCCTGGTGCTGGCCCCCGGCGCCGTCGCGCAGGGCGGTCGGACCCCGACCGCCGTGGACGATGGCCCCCTCGCGGTGACGGCCGCCGGCCCGGCGACCGACGGCCCGGTGGCGGTCTCGCTGCGCCTGAACGTGGCCCCGCTGGTGGATGTGGCGGCCGGCCAGGCCGTGGCCCAGGCCATGCAGATCGCGGCCGTGCAGGACCAGGTAGCGGCCCAGGTGGAAGCTTTGGGCGGCGCGGTGCTGTTCCGCTTCCGCAACCTGTCCAGCGGCCTGGCCGTGCGCATCGATAGCGCCAAGGTGGCGGACCTGGGCCGGATCGCCAGCGTGGTCGGCGTGCGCCGGATCAACAACTATGAGCTCGACCTCAGCGACACCGTGCCCTTCATCGGCGCGGCTGAGCTGCAGGCCGCCGGCCTGGACGGCACCGGCGTGACCGTGGCCGTGCTGGACGACGGCGCGGACTACACCCACGTCAAGCTGGGCGGCTCGGGCCTGCCGGCCGATTACGCCGCCTGCGCGGCGACCTCCAACGTGCTGGCGCCGGCCTGCACCGCCTTCTTCCCCAACAGCAAGGTGATCGGCGGCTACGACTTCGTCGGCGGCCAGTGGACCGGCGGCGCGGGCTCTCCGCCCGAGGTCCCGGATCCCAACCCGATCGCGCGCAGCTTCCACGGCACGCACGTGGCCGATATCATCGCCGGCCTGCCCGGCGGCGGGGTTGGCCCCGGCGTGGCCCCCGGCGCGAGCGTCTACGCCTTCAAGGTCTGCAGCGAGCTGACGACCTCCTGCTCCGGCCCGGCCATCCTGGCCGGCCTGGACGCCGCGGCCGACCTGGACGGCAACCCGGCCAACGGCCTGCAGCCCGCCGATGTGGTCAACATGTCGCTGGGCTCGAACTACGGCCAGCCGGAGGATGACTCCACTTACTTCGCCAACCAGGCCGTCAAGGCCGGCGCCATTGTGGTGGCCTCGGCCGGCAACGGCTCGGACAAGCCCTACATCGCGGGCTCGCCCTCCACCGCTACCGGCGCCATCAGCGTGGCCCAGACCACGGTGCCGTCGGACAAGCGCTTCTTCATCGGCGTCAACGCCCCCACCGCGCGCGTGATCAGCAACACCGCCTTCCAGGATTGGTCGGTGCCGCTGACCACGGCCATCAGCGGGGACGTCTTCTACGACACCACCAACGCGAACACGCGCCGCGGCTGCCTGGCCGACGGCGTCACCAGCCCGTGGGCGCCCGGCGCCCTGGCCGGCCGGGTCGTCCTGATCGACCGCGGCACCTGCGCGGGCAGCATCAAGGCCGCCAACGCCAATGCCGCCGGCGCCAAGCTGGTTATCATCGCCCTGGTGGCCTCCGGCGCGCCGTTCTCCTTCGCCTATGGCGGCGGCACGGTCACCACGCCGGCCTTCATGGTCACCCAGGCCGACGGCACCCTCCTCAAGACGGCCGGCACCAACATCACCATGGACCCGAACAACCCGGCCCTGGTGCTGAACCTGCTCGATACCATGGTCGGCACGTCGTCGCGCGGCCCGCGCAACCACGACAACTACATCAAGCCCGACATCGGCGCCCCCGGCGGCTCACGCTCGGCCGAGTTCGGCACTGGCACGGGCACCACGCCCTTCGGCGGCACCTCCGGCGCGGCCCCGATGGTCTCGGGCGCGGCGGTGCTGCTCAAGCAGAAGTATGGCGGCCAGGCCCTGCCCGGCTTCATCGGCGACTTCGGCGGCGAGATGCCGGTCTGGATGTACAAGGCGCTGCTGATGGGCACCGCCAACACCGGCGTGTATGAGGACTTCTTCGGCGGCAAACTGGCGCCGATCAGCCGCATCGGCGGCGGGCGCGTGGACGTCAAGGCCGCGGCCCAGTCCGGCACGGTGGCCTGGGACGAGACCGACCACTGGATCGACCCGCGCTTCCGCACCGGCAGCATGTCCTTCGGCTACCAGGCGGTGGCTGGCAAGTTCAGCGCCACCCGGCACGGCGTGGTGGCCAACCTGACGGACACCGGCCGCTGGTACGACCTCTCGGCCGCCTTCCGCTACGCCGACGACGCCGGCAAGGGCGTGACGGTCAAGGTCAGCCCGGCGCGCCTGTACGTGGAGCCCGGCAGCTACAAAGAGTTCTTCGTCACCCTCACGGCCGACGCGGCCGCGCTCAAGACCTGGACGGGCGCCCTGAACTACGGCTCGGGCGGCCTGAACACCGCGGCCCTCACCGACCAGGAGTACGACGGCTACATCACCATCGACGGCGGCGCCGGCAACACCGTCCACCTGGCCTGGCACCTGCTGCCCAAGAAGGCCGCCTCGGTCCGGCCGACCCAGACGTCCCTCAACTTCGGCGCCAGCACCGCCAAGACGCTGACCTTGAGCAACCCGGCCAAGTACCAGGCCGGCGACGTGGACGTCTTCGCCCTGGTCGAGCGCAACCCGAACGACTACTTCTACACAGTCCAGGACGACATCATGGGCACCTGCACCAGCGCTGGCCTCAACAGCGGCTGCAATCAGGGCGTGATCGACCTGAAGGAAGTGGGCCTGCGCGATTACAGCGGCTTCATCGAGTTCGGCCTGACCGTGTGGGACAGCCCGTACCGGGCCGGCCAGATGCCGGCGGCCTTCGACATCTACGTCGACGCGAACCGCGACGGCACGGACGACTACGTGATCGAGAGCTGGGACCTGGGCTGCCTGCAGGGCGCCTGCTTTGACGGCCGCAACGTGGTGGCGGTCTTCAACCTGGCCACCGGCGCCGGCACCATCCGCTTCTTCACCGACGCGGGCGTGGACACCCAGAACTGGATCCTGCCGGTCGTGGCCGCCGACATCGGCGTGGCCGCCGGCCAGCAGTTCAACTTCCGCGTCAACGCGTGGGATGGCTACTTCTCGGGCGCCGTGACGGACTGCTCGCCCAACGACTGCACCAGCTATCACACCTACACGCTCGGGAAGCCGAAGTTCGCGGTGGACAACTTCTTCCCGACCGTCCCCGCCAACGGCACCGCCAACCTGGCGGTCACCAAGCCGGCCGGCGGCGCGGCGGCCTCACCCTCGCAGATCGGCCTGCTGCTGATGTACCGCCAGGCCCCGATCGAACGCGAGTCCAACGTGGTCGTCCTCAAGTAAGCACCGAGGCGCACCACCCCTTTACCGCTCACTGGGCGGCCGGCCGCAAGCCGGCCGCCCAGTCCTATCCCGCGCCCGCGGCGCCCAGCGGCCTCCGAAAAATTACGGAGCGCCGCGCCGGCCGAGGGCTTCCCGCCTCAAAAGTTGCTTAGTACTTTGGTCCTCCAAGCCGCCAAAGACCGCCGGTTTTCTTGACAATGCCAAATTGGCTGGGATATCATCGTCTCTGTCAAGGTAGCCTGCAACCCAATAGCAATTCAACCGTTCGCGCTCATCCGGCTTGGCTGAGATGAGCAGCGCGTTTCTGCCCTGCATTGGCGCAGCCGGCCCGGTTGCGCCTCCTTTCCATCCTCCGCCAGCACTGTGGTGGGGGTGGGCTTGCCGAGCACGACCTGGCGAGATCAAGCGTCCGCGGCCGCGGGCGCGCCAAGGCGGTTCACCGGTCAAGCACTTCCGGCTCCCCTGGCGGCACTACGCTTAGAACCACTTGAATCACTATCCATCCGGCGACGCGCGCCTGCGCCGCCGATCGTGACGAAGTCGTGCCATCACCTACGAAGACCGCGCCGCGCCGGCGCGCGCCGGGTTCCTTGCTGGCCGCGGTGGCGCTGGCGCTGATTGCGCCTGCCGCCGCTGTGGTGTTGATCGCCGGAATGGCCATGTCCCGGTATCTCCAGCCCGATCCGACACCGACCCTCGTCGCCAGCCTGGTCCCGGCCGTGGCGGTTGCCAGCGCGGCGCCGGCCGAGGCTGAGGCCGCGGCCTTGGCGACCCTGGCCCCCACGGCGGCCGGCCCGGCCAGCGACGACGTACCCTCCCTGACGGCCCCGCCCCAGCCCACCCAGCCGCCCAGCGCGACGGCGCCGCCCACCCTGGCCGGCGAAACGCCCACGGCCAGCCCGCCCACGGCCACGGCCGCGCCGGTCGTCTCTTCGGCCGCCTCTGCCACGCCGACAATCGCGGCCAGCCTGGAGCCATCGGCCTCGCCCACCGCCACACCCTCGGCCAGCCCGACGCCCACCAACACCGCCGGCGGCCCGACCCTGACGCCCAGCCTGACGCCGCCGGCCACGCCCCAGCCCGGCTGG
>JAEURL010000572.1 GCA_016789165.1 Anaerolineales bacterium
GCCTCGACCTCGGAGAGGATGTCGTGCGTCTCCACCACGCGGCCGATCAGGAGCAGGTCCGGGTTGAGGGCCAGCAATTCCTCCGCCGGCCCAAAGACCGCGGCCAGTTTCACCACCGGCGCGCCGGCCGCCACCAGGCGGCGCAGATCGACGGGCGCGGTGAGCGCGTGCGGACCAAGTTTGCTGGGCATGCCGCCTCCCCGAAAAGGAATGCCGGCATTATACGGCGAAGCCGCCGGCCCCGCGCGGCCGGACTCAAACGAGTGTCGCGCTACCGCAGCACGAGCGGCAAGTAGACGGCCAGCGGGGCCGGTGGTGTGGCCGAGGCTGGCGGCAGGGTGGCCGTCGCCGACGGCGTCGCGCTGGGGGTGGCCGTGGCTGTGGCCGGGGCTGCCTGGTAATAGGCGATAATCGCCGCGCCGGCGGGCGGCACGGTGAGCACGTGCGTCCGCGCCCCGCCGTCCGACCAGGCCTGGAAGTTGTAAGTCACCCCGGCCAGCACCTGGCTGGCCGGCGCGTCCAGGGTGTGCTGGAAGTTGATCAGCGTGGTGCGGGTGAAGGGCGCGGTGACGCCGGTGGCCTGGTCGAAGTTGAGGCCCAGGCCGGGCGGATCGGAGGCCAGGGTGACGGTCACGATCTCGGGCACGATCAGGACGCTGGCCCGCGCCGGCAGGCCGTCGGCGTCGGTCACGGTCAGGATGATCTCGAAGGCGGTCTGGCCGCTGAAATCGTGGCCGTTGATGGGGATGGAGAAGGTACTGGTGATGACGTTGGTCACCGGGCCGGCGGCCGGGTGCAGGTGGTCGTCGTGGTGGAAGACGATCGACCAGCTGAAGTTGGCGGCGCTCAGGCTGCCGTCGGTGTCGGTGGCCGCGCCGGTGTAGGTGATCACGTCGCCGGCCCGGAACAGGCTGCCGTCCACCGGCGCCGTGATGGCGGCCTGGGGCGGGCTGCCCACGCTGATGACCAGCGGGTCGGAGTAGACGGTGCTGGTGCCGTCCGAGACCGCCAGGCGGGCGGTATAGCGGCCCGGCTGGGCGTACAGGTGCACGGCGTCCGGGCCGGCCGCCGAGGCGGCGTCGCCAAAGCTCCACTGGTAGGTCAGGGCGTCGCTCTCCGGGTCGCTGGCGGCGGCCGTGAAGGTGACGGTCAGCGTCGGGCCGGGGCCGCTGAGCGGCGCGCCGGCCGCCGTGCCGATGACGGGCGGCTGGTTGGCGGAGAGGTAGCGGATGCGGCGGACGGTGCCGGCCTGGGCCGCATCCAGCGGGCCGATGTCCACGTAGTACAGGGCGCCGTCCGGCCCCGGCTTGAGGTCCACGATGTCGCCGGAGGGGCCGTCCAAGGCCCCGTTGGCGGGCTCAAATGCCAGGCTGTTGGCCACGCCGCCGCCGGCGTCAAAGGTCAGCCGGCGGATCCAGTTCTGGGCGTAATCGCCGTAGAAGTAGCTGCCCTGATACTCGGCCGGGAACTGCGTGCCGCGATAGACGAAGCCGCCGGTGATGGAGGCATCGCGGCTGTTGTGATTGTAGCTGTAGGCGGGGCTCGTCATCCCCGGTGTGGCGCACGGGCCCTCGCAGATCGGCCAGCCGTAATTGGCGCCGGCCGTGCCCCGGTCCAGCTCCTCCACCGAGTCCGTGTTGTTGCCGCCCACGTCGCCGATCCACAGCGTCCCGGTCGGCGGGTCAAAAGAGAAGCGGAATGGGTTGCGCAGGCCCATGGCCCAGATGGCGTCGAGCTGCGGGCCGGCCCCGTCGTAGAACGGGTTGTCGGCCGGCGCGCTGCCGTCGGCGTTCAGGCGCAGGATCTTGCCCCGGTAGCTGTCGAGGCGTTGGGAGACGTGGCCGGCGCCGTAGTTGGTGTCAAAGTTGTCGCCGACGGCGACGTAGAGCTTGCCGTCCGGGCCGAAGGCCAGATTGCCGCCGTGGTGCCACAGGCCCGCCTCCGCGCTGTCCTGCCAGATGATCACCTCGCTGCCCGGCACAGTGGTGTTGCCGCTGGCCGTGAAGCGCGCCACCCGGTCGCGCAGCGGGGTGTTGGCGGTGTAGAACACGTAGTAGTTGCCGGTCTGGCTGAAGTCCGGGGCCAGCGCCAGGCCCACCAGCCCGCGCTCGCCCTGATCGGTGTTGACGTTGGAGAGCTGCAGGAAAGGCGTGGCGGCCGGCTGCGTCTCGCCCGGCAGCACCAGGCGGATGGTGCCGTAGCGTTCCAGGACGAGCAGACGCCCGTCCGGGGTGAAGGTCAGGCCAGTCGGCTCGTTGAGGCCCAGAATCAGGGTCTCGGTCTGGAAGTTGGGGGGCGCCGCCGCCGAGCCGCGGGCCAGCGCCAGCGCCAGGCCCAGGCCCAGTAGCCCGCCCAGGCACAGGGTCCAGAATGCTCTATGTCGCATGGGGGGCTTCCCTGAATCATGTTGTTGTCGGTCCGCGCAGCCAGGCCCCACTTTACCGGGGAGGCCCGCGCGCTGGATACAGGACCACAGTACTAGCCGCCCGCGCCCGCGGCCCGATTTCTGGCTATACTTCGCCTGCATGCGGGTCCTGATGCTGTCCAAAGCCTGCGTGGTCGGCGCCTACCAGCGCAAGCTGGAGGCCCTGGCCGCCTTGGGCGTCGATCTCACTGTGGCGGTGCCGCCGGCCTGGCGCGACGAGCGCGGCCTGCTCCCGCTGGAGCGCGCCCACACCCAGGGGTATCGCCTGGTCGTCACCCCGATCCTGTTCAACGGCAACTTCCACCTGCACGTCTACCCGCGCTTCGGGGCGCTGATCCGGGAGGTCCAGCCGGAGCTGGTCCACATCGATGAGGAGCCCTACAACCTGGCCACCTGGCACGCCCTGCGGCTGGCCGCCCGGCACGGCGCGCGGACCCTGTTCTTCTCCTGGCAGAACTTGCTGCGCCGCTACCCCCCGCCTTTTCGTTGGCTGGAGGCCGACGTGCTGGCGCGCGCCGACGCCGGCATCGCCGGCAACCAGGCGGCGGTGGAGGTCTGGCGGGCCAAGGGGTATCGCGGGCCGCTGACCGTCATCCCACAGTTCGGGGTGGATCCCGTGATCTTTCACCCGGCCGCCTCCCCGCGGCCAACCGGCGCCAGCGCGGAGACGGACATCACCGTCGGCTACGCCGGCCGGCTGGTGCCGGAAAAGGGCGTGGACCTCCTGCTGTTGGCGGCCGCCCAGGCGCCTGGCGTGCGGCTGCGGATCGTGGGCTCCGGGCCGGAGCGCCGCCTGCTGGCTTACTTGATCGAGAAGCTCGGCCTGCAGGCGCGGGCCACGCTGGAACCGATGCTGCCATCCACTCAGATGCCGGCCTTCCTGCCGCAGTTGGACGCGCTGGTGCTGCCCTCGCGCACGCGCCCCAACTGGAAGGAGCAGTTCGGCCGGGTGCTGGTGGAGGCCATGGCCTGCGGCGTGCCCGTGATCGGCTCGGACAGCGGCGAACTGCCCAACGTCATCGGCGACGCCGGCCTGATCTTCCCCGAGGATGACGTGGAAGCGCTGGCCGCGCACCTGCGCTCCCTGGGCGCCGACGCAGCCCTGCGCGCCCGCCTGGCCGCCCGCGGCCGCGAGCGCGCCCTGCGTCAGTTCACCCAGCAGAGCGTGGCCGAACAAACGGCGGCCGTCTACCGGGCCGTGCTGGCCGGCCGGCCTCCGCTATAATCACCGTATGCCGCACGTCGCGCTGAACGCGCACCTGCTCTTCGGGCGCGCGTCCTATCGCAGCGCCGGGATTCATCAATACATCGCCAACCTGCTGCCCCATCTGCCGGCGGCGGCGCCCGAGTTTGACTTCACGGTCTTTGTCGGCGCCGGCGAGCCGAACCTCCCGCGCGGCCAGGTCCAGCGCAGCCGGCTGCCCACCCAGCGGCCGGCCTGGCGCATCCTGTGGGAGCAGGCCGTGCAGCCGTTGGCGCTCTGGCGCGCGCGGCCGGACCTGATCCACGGCCTGGCCTTCGCCCTGCCGCTGGCCTATGCCGGGCCGGCCGTGGTGACCGTCTACGATCTCTCCTTTCTGGTGATGCCCGAGAAATTCCCGCCCGCCCAGCGCCTGTACCTGCGCACCATCACCGGCCTGTCCTGCCGGCGGGCGCGGCGCGTCATCGCCATCTCCGAGAGCACGCGCGCCGACGTGGCGCGCCGGCTGGGCGTGGACCCGGCCCGCATCGACGTGGCCTGCCCCGGCCTCCAGCCGCATTTCCGGCCGCTGCCGGCCGTCGAGGTGGAGGCCTTCCGGGCGCGGGCCGGCCTGCCGGCGCGCTTCATCCTGTATCTGGGCACGCTCGAGCCGCGCAAGAACCTGGTGACCCTGCTGCAGGCCTTCGCCCGCCTGCGGTCCGGCGCGCCGGACCTGCATCTGGTGATCGCGGGCGCGCGCGGCTGGCTGTACGCCGAACTGTTCCGCCAGGTGCAGGCGCTGGACCTGGCGGCCGTGGTCCATTTTCCGGGCTTCGTGCCGGCCGAGGACCTGCCGCTGTGGTACAACGCGGCGGCCGTCTTCGCCTACCCGTCCTCGTTCGAGGGCTTTGGGATGCCGGTGCTGGAGGCCCTGGCTTGCGGCCGGCCGGTGGTCACCTCCAACGTCTCGTCCCTGCCGGAGGCCGCCGGCGAGGCGGCCCTCCTGGCGCCGCCCTCCAACGCGGCCGCCCTGGCGGACGCTATGCGTCAGGCCCTGGCCGAAGGCCCCGACCGGGGGGCGCGCGGCCCCGGCCACGCCGCGCGCTTCACGTGGGCAGCCACGGCCGCGCAGACCGCGGCGGCCTATCGCCAGGCCCTGGCCGCCGGCCGCTGACCGTCGCCCCAGCTATGAAACGCTTGCGCGCCCTGGCGCTGACCCTCCTGCTCGACGCCGCCCTGATCAACCTGGCCTTCGGCCTGGCCTACATCATGCGCTACACCCTGGAGCTGTTCGTCCCGGTGCTGGACGAGTTCCGCGCCCCCTATCAGGCCTACGTGCCGTTCCAATTGGGCTATACGGTCATGCTGCTGATCTTCCTGGCTGTGGACGGCGCCTACACCCCGCGGCGCGGCGGCAGCTGGTTCAGCGACCTGTACCGGGTCTTCAACGCCACCACCACGGTCGGCGTGATCGCCTTCGCCGTGGTCTTCTTCCTGCGCCCGCTGGTCTATTCGCGCGGCCTGATCCTGTGGGCCATCGTGCTCACCATCGGCCTGCTGGGCCTGGCGCGGCTGGGGCAGCGGCTGACCCGGGCGGCCCTGCGCCGGCGCGGGGTGGGCGTGGCGCGCGTGCTGATCGTGGGCGCCGGCGAGATGGGCCGCACCGTGATGCGCACCATCGTGGCCCAGCCGGAGCTGGGCTACCAGATCGTGGGCTTCGTGGACGACGACCTGGCCAAGACCGAGCTGGGCCGCTTCAAATCCCTGGGCCGGCTGGAGCAGTTGGAGGTCGTCCTCAAGGCCGAGCGCGTGGACGAAACCCTGATCACCCTGCCCTGGATGTACCAGCGCCAGATCACGGCCGTGGTGCGGGCCTGCGAAAAGCTGGGCGTGCGGGCGCGCGTGGTGCCGGACCTGTTCCGGCTGTCGCTCAGCCAGCTGGACGTGGACGAGATCGGGGGCATCCCGTTGGTGGGCATCAAGGAGGCCTCGCTGCCGGGCCTGGGCCGGGCGCTCAAACGCGGGCTGGACGTGGTGGTGGCGGCCCTGGTGCTGCTGGTGATGGGCCTGCCCATGCTGCTGATCGCGGCCCTGATCAAGCTGGAGACGCCGGGGCCGGCCCTGTTCCGCCAGACGCGCGTGGGCGAGCGCGGCCGGCACTTCACCATCGTCAAGTTCCGGTCTATGCGCGTGGGCGCCGAGGGCGAGCAGGACCGGCTGCGCAACCACAACGAAGCCAGCGGCCCGTTGTTTAAGATCAAGGACGACCCGCGCCAGACCGGCGTGGGCCGCTTCATCCGCCGCACCAGCCTGGACGAGCTGCCGCAGTTCATCAACGTCCTGCGCGGCGAGATGAGCCTGGTGGGGCCGCGGCCCGGCCTGCCCCAGGAAGTGGCCCAGTATCAGCCCTGGCACCGCCAGCGCCTGGAGGCCCCGCAGGGCATCACGGGGCTGTGGCAGGTGAGCGGCCGCAGCGACCTGACCTTCGACGAGATGTGCCTGCTGGACATCTACTACATTGAGAACTGGTCGCTGGGCCTGGACCTGCAGATTGCGCTGCGCACCATCCCGCTGCTGCTGTTTGGGCGCGGCGCGTATTAGGAGCCGATATGCCTCTCGATATCCTGGTGGGCGCGCAGTGGGGCGATGAAGGCAAAGGCCGCCTGACCGATCTGCTGGCCGAGCAGGCCCAGATCGTGGCGCGCTATTCCGGCGGCGACAACGCCGGCCACACGGTCACGGTCGGCGGGCGGGTCTTCAAGCTCCACCTGCTGCCGTCCGGCATCCTCCACCCGCGGACGGTGGGCGTGCTGGGCAACGGCATGGTGGTCAACCCGGCCCGGCTGCTGGAGGAGCTGGCCATGCTGAGCCAGGCCGGCGTGGAGGTCTCCCCGGCGCGGGTCAAGCTCTCGGCCGCCGCCCACCTGATCACGCCCGCGCACATCGCCCTGGACCGGGCGGAGGAGGCGGCCCGCGGCGAGGGCCGGATCGGCACCACCGGGCGCGGCATCGGCCCGGCCTACACCGCCAAGATCGCGCGCCAGGGCCTGCGCGCCGAACTGCTGCTCGACCCGGAGGCGCTGGCCGAGCGTGTGGCCGAGCAGATCCGGCAGGCCAACCGCACGCTGGAGCGCGTCTACGGCCAGCCGGCCCTGGACCCGGTCGCCATCGCGGCCGAGTATGTGGACCACGCCCGCCGGCTGGCGCCCTACGTCATCGACACCAGCCTCTACCTGCACCGCCAGCTGCGGGCCGGCGCGCGCGTCATCGCCGAGGGCGCCCAGGGCGCGCTGCTGGACGTGGACCACGGCACCTATCCCTACGTCACCAGTTCCTCGCCGGCCGCCGGCGGCGTCTTCAACGGCCTGGGCGTCGGGCCCAAGTTCGTAGACCGGATCATCGGCGTGACCAAGGCCTTCCAGACGCGCGTGGGCGAAGGGCCCTTCCCCACCGAGGCCTTCGGGCCGGAGGCCGAGCGCCTGCGCGGCACCGGCGCCAACCCGTGGGACGAGTTCGGCACCACCACCGGCCGGCCGCGGCGCTGCGGCTGGCTGGACCTGGTGTTGCTGCGCTACGCCATCCGCGTCAACGGCCTGACCGAGCTGGCCATCACCAAGCTGGACGTGCTCTCCGGCCTGCCGGCCCTCAAGCTCTGCGCGGCTTACCGTGCTGGCGCCGACCGCCACGAGGAACTGCCGCTCGGCCCGGCCGACCTGGCGCCCTTCACGGCCGAGTGGGAGACCCTGCCTGGCTGGGACGCGGACCTGAGCGGCGCGCGGACGCCGGCCGACCTCCCGCCGGCGGCGCGCGCCTATCTGCAGCGCATCGAGGCCCTCGCCGGCGTGCCGGTGACCATGGTCAGCGTCGGGCCGGAACGCAGCCAGATCGTCTTCTTGTAAGCCGCCCGCGCCAGAAGTCGCCGTCATGTCTGCCCGCTGACAGAGATCACGTTGTCAGCGCCGGCCCGCGGTAGTAAAGTGGATAGGCCATCCCCGGCGGAAAGGTGGAACGTCATGCAGATCGTCACCTACCTGCTCGCGGCCGCGCTCGGCTTCTTCGGCCTGGTCTTTATCGTGGGCGCGCAAGGCCAAGTCCTGCGCGTGGTCGTCGGCGTGGTGCTGTTCATCGGCGCCGGCGCGCTGGTGTACCTGACGCGCGTGCGCCCGCAGCCCAGCCAGACCAACGTCACCGTCACCCAGAAGATCGAGCTGAGCGGCAACGTCAGCGCCCAGAACCTGACGTGCAAGAACTGCGGCGGCAAGCTCACCGAGAAATCGATCAGCGTCAAAGCCGGCGCCGTCTTCATCAACTGCGAGTTCTGCGGCACGGCCTATCAGCTGGAAGAAGACCCCAAGTGGTGATGCCGATCACCGATCACCAGGCGCTGCAATTGCGCTGGTCATCAGTGGTCAGGTGTTCAATCATCAGCGGCCGCTGACCTCCCCTTCAAAGGCAAGGAGACGCCATGCTGGAGACGACGACCCTCCCCCGCCGCCTCTGGGACAGCCTCCGGCGCGACCTCGGCGCCTGGCGGGTCCACCTCGCGCCGCCGGAGCCGCCCGCGCCCGGCCTGTACACCTACCGCTGCACGCCCGCGGGCGGCACGGTCCGCCTGCACCTGCGCGTGGAGGCCGACGGCGCCGGCCTATTGTTCGTGGACGTGACCGACGTCATCCACCTCAACCCCACCGCCACTTACATCGTCTACCTGGCGCTGGAGGGCCGGCCGCCGGAGCAGGCGCGGGCCGCTCTGCACGCGCGCTACGCCGCCGGCCAGGCGGCGGCCGAGGTGGCCCAGCTGTACGCGATGGTGGACCGCTTCCGCAACCCAAGCCTGGGCTGCCCCACCTGCGCGATCACGGACTTGCAGCGCGCCGACCTCTTCAGCACGCCCGTCCACGCCCCCTTCAAAGCCGACCTGGCCCTGACCTACGGCTGCAACAACGCCTGCGCCCACTGCTACAACGAGCCGGACCGGCTGGGGATGCCGTCGCTGCCGGCCGCCGATTGGAAGCGCGTCATCGACGTGCTGCACCGGGTGGGCGTGCCGCACCTGATCTTCACCGGCGGCGAGGCCACCCTGCACCCAGACCTGCTGGACCTGATCGCCTACGCCGACGGGCTCGGCCACATCTGCGGCCTGAACACCAATGGCCGGCGTCTGGCGCAGCCGGCCTTCGCCCGGGCGCTGGCCGCGGCCGGCCTCAACCACGTCCAGGTCACGCTGGCCTCGCACCGCGCCGAAGTGCATGACGCCGTCAACGGCGCGGCGGCCTTCCACCAGACCGTGCGCGGCATCGCCAACGCCCAGGCGGCCGGCCTGCACACCATCACCAACACCACCCTGATGCGCACCAACGCCGCCGAGGCGGAGGCCCTGATCGATTTCCTCTACGAGCTGGGCGTGCGCACCTTCGCCATGAACGGCCTGATCTACTCGGGCGGCGGCTTCCACGAACCCAACGCCCTGACCGAGGCCGAGCTGGCCCCGCTGCTCATCCGCGTGCGCGATCACGCCGCCGCGCTGGGGATGCGCTTCCTGTGGTACACGCCCACCGAGTACTGCCGGCTCTCGCCCGTGGAACTGGAGATCGGGGCCAAGCGCTGCAACGCCGGCGAGTATTCGCTGTGTGTGGAGCCGAACGGCGACGTGCTGCCCTGCCAGAGCTTTTACGTGGCGGCCGGCAACGTGCTGCAGGATCCGTGGGAGCGCATCTGGCACAGCGACCTGTTCCACAGCTTCCGGGATCGGGAAGAGGACCCGCGCGCCGCCGGCCTGCCCGAGAAGTGCTGGGCCTGCCCGGACCTGCCGCTGTGCGGAGGCGGCTGCCGGATCGAACGCGAGGCGCGCGCCGGCCAGCGCACCGCCGGCGCCTGCAGCACCTGCGGGCCGGCCCCCCAGGCCGGCTTTGTGCCCAACGCCTCGCTCACCCGCACCGCCACGCGCGCCACCGGGCGCGCCGCGCTCATCCCCCTGGAAGACCTGCTGGCCGCGGCGCCTCCGCCGCCGGCTGATTGAGAGGCAAGCGTGGCTGCCACCGCTTTTTTCCGGCGTCTGTTTGAGTTCCGGCCGGCCCAGCCCCAGACGGTGCCGCCCGGCCTGCACCATTTCTTCCGCGTCGCCGACGGCGCCCTGAGCCGCTTCCACCTGCGTGTGGAGCCGGACGGCCACGGCCTGCTGATCGCCAACGCCAGCCTGGCCGCCCGCCTGTCGCCGGCCGGCGTGCTCATGGCGCACGGCATCCTCAACGGCCAGGCCGACGAGTCCATCCTGCGCACCCTGGCCCAGACCTTCCGCGGCGTCGGCCGCTACGACCAGGAGCGCGACCTGCTCCAGGTCCGGGCCCTGATCACGGACCTGGCCCTGCCCGGCGAGGAGGCGCCCGTGCTCAACCTGGACGACGCCGCCTGGGTGGAGTCGCCGCGCCAGCTGCTGGCGCCGCTCAACGCCGACGTGCCGCTGGCCCCGCCCGAGCAGCTGCGCCCGCTCATCGCCCGGCTGTGGGAGGTGGGCATTCCGCACCTGACCCTGGCCGTGCCGGAGGCCCCGGACCGCGCACACCTGATCCGGGCCGTGGAGCGCGCCGAGGACACCGGCCTGATCTGCGGCGTGCGCGGCCGGGCCAGCGACCTGGCGGCGGAGGGCCTGCTGCCGGCCCTGGCCCAGGCCGGCGTGGACCACGTGGACGTTTTCTACGCCGCCGACCAGCCCGAACGCCATGACCGGCTGTTCGGCGCCGGCGATCATGCCGCGGCGCGCGCCGTGCTCCAGCAGGCGCGGGCACTGGAGGTCTACCCGGTGGCCGTGATCCCGCTGGTGGAGGCCACCCTGCCCGGTCTGGCGGACACTTTGGCCGATCTGCGGGCGCTGGAGCTGCGCGACGTGGCGGTGTTCGCCATCGCGGAAGTGGTGGAAACCCCGGACGATGCCGTAGGCGCGGACGCGCTGCCGCAGGCCGCGGCCCTGGTGGATGAGGCCGCCCACCGCAGCCAGGTGCGCTACGTCTGGCAGCCGCCGGTGCGGCGCTTGGCGACCCGCCCCCTGGCCGAGCAGGCGCGCCGCGGCCCGCGCTGCTCCAGCGATTACTCGGCGCGCGTGGAGCCGGACGGCCAGGTGTTCCCGCCGCGCGGCCCGCGCCAGAGCGCCGGCAACCTCCTGACCGAGCGCTGGGACGCCATCTGGGGCGGCCCGGCTTTCCGTCATTACCGCGAGCGCCTGAACGCGCCCACCCGCTGCGCCCAATGCCCGGGCCTGGTGGTCTGCGCCGCCGACTGTCCGCGCGAACCCGCCGGCTGGGCGGAGGAGGCTTGAGATGAAGAACCGTCTGCCGCGTCTGCTGGCGCTGGGCCTGGTGCTGGGGCTGCTGCTGTTGGCCGGCCGCCCGGCGCCCGCCGTCCGCGCCCAGTCGCTGTACTTCTCCCTGCCGGAGTACAAGCTCCAGGCCTACGTCCAGCCGGATGGCGTGGTGCGGATCGTCTACGACCTCACCTTCCAGAACAGCAATTTCGGTGCGCCCATCGATGCCATTGACGTGGGCGCGCCCAACAATGCCTTCCAGATGGCCGACGTAACCGCCAGTTTGGATGGCGTGCCGGCCCGCTCCATCGAGAGCTCCCCCTACGTCGAGTACGGCTTCGCGGTCTACCCGGCCAACCCCATCCCAGCCGGCGGGCGCGGCACCCTGCACGTGGAGTTTCCGGTCCGCAACCTGCTGTACAGCGATGTGACCCGCAAAGAGTACACGTCGTTCCGGATCACGCCCTTCTGGTTTGGCAGCGAGTTCGTGGACGGCACCACCAACCTGCAGATCGCCGTCCACCTGCAGCCCGGTGTCCAGCCGGACGAGGCCCTCTATCAGCTCAAGCCGTTCACGGACAAGGCCCTGTTCCAGGACCGGGCCGTGGTCGTCTGGCAGGCCAATTGGCGGGCGACGGACGCCTACCTGGTGGGGGTTTCCTTCCCCAACCGCGGCATCACGGCCGGCATCATCCAGCAATCGGTGCTGGACCTGGCCGCCAAGTGGCTGGAGGACAATCCCGAGGCGCGCTTTGCCCTGGGGCTGGCCGTGGCCGCCGCCTTCGCCGTGGCTTTCTTCCGCTTCTCGGGCGGCACCGGCCTCTCGGTCTTCGCGCTGCTGGGCTGCGGGCTGGCCGGGGCGATGGCCCTCAGCCCCTACCTGCAGCTGGCGTTGATCCCGCTGTCCTTCATCGTCATCGTGGTGGTGGAGGTCAGCCTGGCCCGCCGCCGGCGCACCTATCTGCCCGCCATCGCGCAGGTGGAGGGCGGCGGCATCAAACGCGGGCTGACGGCGCCCGAGGCGGCGCTGCTGCTGGAGCTGCCGCTCAGCCGCGTGCTGGGGCTGGTCATCTTCGGCCTGCTGAAGAAGGGCGTCTTGGAACAGGTCAAGGAGACGCCGCTGGCCGTCAAGCTGGCCGCCGACTACGCGGCGCCGGGCCCGAAGGCCTCCGCCGAAGCCACGGCCGCCGCGCGCCAGGCCGTGGCCCA
>JAEURL010000594.1 GCA_016789165.1 Anaerolineales bacterium
CCCGCCTGCCCCTCCAGCCGGCGCAGCGCTGGCTCGGCGCTCGGTGGGCCACGATCCAACAGGCCGGGGCTGCCGGCCGGCGCTGGGTGGCCGCGCGCGCGGACGAATTACCCCTGGCCGAAATCAAGGCCGGCCTGAGCGCGGCGTGGGCCGCCGGACGACGGTGGGCCGGCCCGCGGGTACACACACTGCGCCTCGGGCTCGCCCAGCGCGCCGCGGTTGTGGCCGGCTGGCCGGCCGTGGCCGCCGCCCGGCGCCTGGTCGACGAGGGCCGCCGCCGCTGGCAGACCTGGCTGCGCCAGCCGCGCCTGCTGCGTTACCTGGTGCTCGCCGACAGCGCCCTGGCCGGGTCGATCGTCGTCATCCTGACCGTGACCGCGCCGGCCCTCCAGGCGGCCGGCCCGTCGCTGCCAGCCGAACTGCGGGCCGGCCTGCCGCGCGGCGCGGCGCGCGTGGGGTTGGCTGTCCCGGCTGCGCCGCTCCCCACCGCCACGCCCCCGCCGACGCCGGCCCCCACCGCCACGCCGGAGCCCGTGCTGACGGCCACCCCGATCCCCAACTTCTACACCGAGTGGGAGTCCTGGCTGCCGACCCAGGGCGGCTGGAACGGGCTGGGCGAATGCTGGGGCAATGTGCTCGCGCCGGCCGGCGCCGGCCGCTTTGTCTGGCCCACCGACAAGCGCTATCTGGTCGGCAAGGATTACAACTGGCGCTGGCACCCGGGCTTGGACCTGGGCGGCGACGTGGGCGATCCGATCTACGCGGCGGACTCAGGGGTGGTGGTCTACGCGGGCTGGAACGTGTACGGCTTCGGCAATCTCGTGATTGTGGATCACGGCAACAACTGGCACACGCTCTACGCCCACCTGAGCGAGATCCTGGTCACCTGCGGCGAGGGGGTTGAGCAAGGCGCGCTGCTCGGCCTGGCCGGCAGCACCGGCCACTCCACCGGCCCGCACCTGCACTTTGAAATCCGCTCCGGCGGCGTGAACGTCAACCCCTGGGATTATCTGCCGGCGCCCTGAGCGCGGCCTACGGCCGGGGGCGGGCTGAGGGGCGGCGTCCGGCCGCGCCACAGCGTAACGCGCAGGCCGCCGTTGAGAGTGTGCACGGCCCGCGCCGGGTCGAAGCCCAGGCCGGTGGCCCACGCCAGCTCCGGATCAGCCGTCAACATAGCCACCTGCCAGGCCGGGCAGCGCTCGCGCAGCACCTCGCCCAAGGCCGAGTACAGCCGACGCAGCGGTGAGCGCTCCGGGCGGCCGCGCGCCGGCTCGCGCTCGCTGGGCCCGAGGCGCAGGCCGTAGGGCGGATTGGTCACCACCCACCCGGACAGGTTCGGCGGCTCAATGGCCGAGAAGGGCCGGCACTGCAGGGTGACGTGTTCGGCCACCCCCGCCCGCCGGGCGTTGGCGCGGGCGGCCTCAATCGCGCCTTCATCCCGATCCGAGCCCATGATCAGCACCGGCGTGGCCGGCAGGGCCGGCGTCGCCGCGCGGGCCACGGCCTGCCACTCCGCGGCCTGGAAGCCCGGCCAATTCATGAACGCAAAGCGCCGGCCGCGGCCGGGCGGCAGGTTGAGCGCCAGCAGCGCGGCCTCGATGGCAATCGTGCCGGACCCGCAGAACGGGTCCAGCAGCGGCACCGGGTCAGCCCCCGCGGGCCGGCGGACCGCCGCCGCCCAACCGGACGCCATCAGCAGGCCGGCCGCCAGGTTCTCACGCAGCGGCGCCTTGGCTGTCTGCAGCCGATAGCCGCGCCGGTGCAGCAGCTCGCCGGACGAGTCCAGGCTGATGGTGCACTCGTCATGGTCCAGGCGCACGTTGACCAACTGGATCTCGCCGGCCTGCTCGTCCTCGCTCGGCGCATGCTGCACGGCCGGCTGGCCCAGCCGCTGGCCGATCGCCAACGCCACGCGTTCGGCCACCCCGTCCGAGTGATAGAGGCGCGACTTGTGGCAGGTGGCGCGCACATCCACGGGCTGCCCGGGCGCCAGATAGCGCTCCCACTCCAGCTTGGCCGCGCGCTTTTCCAATTCCCAGAACTCTTCGGCATGAAAGCTGCCCAGCCGCACCAGCACCCGGCCGGCCGTCCGCAGATGCAGGTTGGCCCGGTACAGGTCGGCCAGCGCAGCCGCGAATTCCACACCGCCGTCCAGCCGCCGCACCTCGCCGGCGTCCAGTTGGCGCAGCTCCTCTTCCAAAAAAGGCTCCAGGCCTGGAGCACAGGCCGCAAAGGCAAGCAAAGGCCGATCAAACATGGGTGTGTCCCGCGGCGAGGACTTCATCCACGCCGCGCAATGGGGTGCGCAATTCGCGCTGGGCGCGCCCCGCCGCCAGTGTGAGATCACGCGCGCGGATCAAGCCGGAGGCGCGCGTGGTGCCGGCGGTGATGTGGGCGCCGGCGGACAAGCCGAGCACGGCCAGCAGGCGTTGGCCGAACTCCCAGCGGCTGAGCGCTTGCGCGCCGCCGGCGTTCAGCGGCCCGCTGACCTCCGGACGGCCAGCCAGCTCCAGCAGCGCCGCGGCCAGGTCATCCACAAAGACCGGGCAGCGAATCTCGTCGGTGAAGAGTGTGGCCGGGCGGCCGGCGCGGGCGGCCTCCGCCAGCCAGCGGGTCTGGTGGTCGAGCGGCGTCAGGCCCCAGATCAAGGACGGGCGCACCAGCACCGCCGCCGGGCACAGGGCGCTCACAACCGCCTCGGCCTCGGCTTTCGCCGTGCCATAGTCGCCCAGCGGCCGCCGCGGCGCGAAGTCGCTATAGGGGGCCTGCTCGCCGTCGAAGACGAGATCGGTGGAGACGTGCACCAGCCGCACGCCGAGCTCGGCCGCGGCCTCGGCCAGGTGCCGGGCCGCCGGCCTAATCGCCTGGATCTGCTCGGGGCTGCGGTTGGAGCAGGCGGTGTGCACGATGACATCCGGGCGCGCCGCGCGCACGGCAGCGCGCACCGCCGGCCCATCGCGCAGGTCGAGGGCCAGCGCCTCCACCTCCGCGCTGGCCGGCGGCCGGGAGTGGTAGGTCGCGACCACGCGCCAGGCGCCGGCCGCCGCCAGCAGCCGTTGGCCCAGATAGCCGGAACTGCCGGTCAACAGCAGGCGCTTCATGCAGCCCCGTCCGAGGCGCCCAGCCGCTCCAGCGCCGCCCGGGCGGCCGCCTGCTCGGCGGCGCGTTTGCTGGGGCCGCTGCCCTCCCCCAGCGGCTCGTCACCCACGAAGACGCGGGCCGTGAAGACGCGGTCATGGTCCGGGCCGCTGTTGCGCACGATCACGTAATGCGGGGTGACGCCGTATTCGGCCTGGGCGATCTCCTGCAGCCGGCTCTTGGCGTCGGCGTCCATCTCCGCCCGCAGGATCTCGTCCAGCACCGGCTCGAAGAGCGGCTCGATGAAGAGCCGCACGGCCTCAAAACCCGAATCGAGATACAGGGCCCCGATCACGGCTTCGAAGGTATCACACAACAGCGTGCGGCGCTGCCGGCCGCCGCCCTCCTCCTCGCCGCGGCCCAGGCGCACCATCTCGCCGATGCCCACCTGCCCGGCCAGGGCCGCCAGCTGCTCGGTGCGCACCAGCGCGGCGCGCAGCCGGGTCAGCCGGCCCTCCTTCATCTCCGGCAGGCGGTTGTACAGGAAGGCCGCGGTCAGGAAATCCAGCACCGCGTCGCCCAGGAACTCCAGGCGCTCGTTGTCTTCAAAAGCTTCGGAGTGCTCGTTCAGGTAGGAGCGGTGCGTCAGCGCCCGCTGCAGGAGGGAGGCGTTCTTGAATTCGGGCAGGGCCATAGCCTGGGCAGCTGGCGCCTGGCAGGCGGCCGATGGCCGGCTCCCGGCCGCCATCCGCCGTCCGCCAGGCGTCACCTGCTAATCGATGAAGCGGCGTAAAACCAAAACGGAATTGTGGCCGCCGAACCCGAAGGCGTTGCTCATCGTCACCGCCACCGCCTTCTCGCGCGCGGTGTTGGGGATGTAGTCAAGGTCGCACTGCGGGTCCGGCGTCTGGTAGTTGATGGTCGGCGGCAGGACGCCGGTGCGGATGGCCTGGATGCACAGGATGGCCTCCAGCGCCCCGGTGGCGCCCATCATGTGGCCGGTCATAGATTTGGTGGACGAGACCGGAATCTGGTAAGCGCTCTCGCCCAGGGCCTTCTTGATGGCCACTGTCTCGGAAGCATCGTTCAACGGGGTGGCGGTGCCGTGGGCATTGATGTAGCCGAGGTCGGCCACGTTGACGCAGGCCGATTCCAAGGCGCGGCGCATGGCGGCCGGGCCGGCGCCGCCAGTTTCGGCCGGCGCCGTGATGTGGTAGGCGTCCCCGGTGGCCGCGTAGCCGGCCAGCTCGGCCAGGATCGTGGCCCCGCGCGCCTGGGCATGGTCGAGGGCCTCCAGCACCAGCACGGCCGCGCCCTCGCCCATCACGATGCCGTCGCGGTCGCGGTCAAAGGGCGAGGGGTTGCCCGAGAGGCGGTGGGACATGGCGCCCAGCCGGTCGAAGGCCGCCACGCCCACGTCCACGGTGGTGGATTCGCTGGCGCCGGCCAGGGCCGCGTCCACCACGCCGCCGCGGATGAGCTGCCAGGCCGTGCCCAGGCTGTCCGACCCGGAGGCGCAGGCCGAGGCGATGGAGAAGTTCGGCCCCTGCGCGCCGGTGGCGATGGCGATCAGGCCGCCGGCGCCGTTGGGCATCAGCATCGGGATGGAAAAGACGTTGACGCGCCGCGGCCCCTGGGCATCCAGTGTGCGCACCGCGTCCTCAATGGCACGCAGCCCGCCGATGGCCGAGCTGACCAAGACCGCCACGCGGCCGGCGTTGGCCTCGGTGATCGTCAGGCCGGAGTCCGCCATGGCCTGCTTGGCGGCCGCCATCCCCAGATGCTGGTAGCGGTCCGTGCGCCGGACCTCCTTGACGCCCACGGCCTGGGCCGCGTCGAAGTTCTTGACCTCGCCGGCCACCTTCACCTGGAAATTGGCCGGGTCAAACAGCGTGATCGGCCCGATGCCGCTGCGGCCGTTGACGATGTTGTCCCAGGTCTCGGCCACGTTCAGACCGCAGGGGTTGACGGTGCCCATGCCCGTGATCACGACTCGACGCGTCATTGGCGATCTCCACCTCAGCGGCGCTCAGGCCGCGCTTTTTAGGCCGTGGCCGGTCAGGATAACCACTTCCGCCCCGCCGCCGGCCGGCGGCAGTTGGTCCAGCGCCGCCCAGGCCACGGCGCCGGTCGGCTCGGTGTACAGCCCGTTCCCGGCCAGCGCCGCGCGCGCCGGCAGGATGGCGTCCTCTTCCACGATCACCACCGCGCCGTCCGTCTCGCGCACGGCCGCCAGCACCGCGTCGCCGCGCATGGGCTGCACAACGCGAATGCCCTCGGCCAGCGTGGCGCCCTCGGTCACCCAGCCCAAGCCCTGCGCGCCGTATTGGTACACGGCCCACAGCGGCGCGCAGGCCAGCACCTGGACCGCGATCAGCCGCGGCAGCCGCGTGATCAGGCCGGCGGCCCGCAGGGCCAGAAAGCCGCGGTGCAGGCCCAGCAGCAGCGTGCCGTGGCCGACCGGCAGGATCACGCGCTCGGGCGCCTCGCCCAGCTGCTCCCAGATTTCAAACGCGGCGGTGGCGTTGCCGGCCAGGCCGAGCGGGTTGAAGATATGGCTGCCGTAGACGGCGCCGGCGGCCGCGGCGGCCTGCGCGGCTTCGGCGGCCTGCGAGCGCGGCCCTTCGATCGCCACCACCTCCGCCCCGTAAGCCTCGATCTGCCGCCGTTTGGGGCCGGAGGCGCCGGCCGGCACGAACACCCGCGCCTGGAGGCCGGCCCGGGCCGCATAGCCGGCGAACGAGGCGCCGGCATTGCCGGAGGAGTCTTCAATGGCCGCCGTAACCCCGGCCGCGCGCAGGCCGGCCATCAAAACGGCCATCCCGCGATCCTTGAACGAGCCGGTGGGGTTGCGGCCTTCCTGCAGGAGGAACACCGTCCGGCCGGCCGTGGTTACGGGCACCAGCGCCGTGCCGCCCTCGCCCAGTGAGACCGGGGCCGTGTCCGCGGGCAGCGGGAAGGTGTGCCGATAGCGCCAGATGCCGGGCGCGCGCGGCTCCACCTGGGCCGGGTCAAACGGCCCCGGCGCCGCCAAAGTGAGCAGG
>JAEURL010000639.1 GCA_016789165.1 Anaerolineales bacterium
GATCCAGGCCCCCACCGACCTGAACGGGAATTTCTACGCCGGCTTGCGCAAGATCCAGACCTACTACGCCGGGAAGATCCGCTACTGGATCATCGGCAACGAGGTGGAGGGCGGGGGCTACAGCGTCTTCTCGCCCGAGCAGTACGCGGCCGTGATCAAGAACATGGCCCTGACCCTGCGGGCCGTGGACCCGGCCGTGCGCATCATCGCCGGCGAGTTCTACAGCGGCACCGGCAACCAGCACCTGGCCCTGCTGGTCTCGCCGGCCTACCGCGATTACTGGGACATCCTCAGCGGCCACAACATGGTCCGCCTGCGCAACGGCAACGCCCCGGTCTCCGAGTACCTGGCCAACCTGGGCGGCCTGAGCCGGCCGATCTGGGACACGGAGGCCAACGGCACCATCTTTGGCGGGCCGTCGGAGTGGGCGGGCTACATGTACAGCAACTTCCCCACCAGCCCGGACGAGGACATGCACAGCAGCATCGCCAAGCACATGACGCGCGTGTTCTGCCTGCAGGCGCGCAGCGGCAACAGCTGGCTGCCGGCCTACTACAACCCGAACCAGCCCTGTCTGGGCGCGGACGGCTTCATCGCCATGCACTACAACGCCAATTGGGAGACGCTCTGGGCGCTGCGCCGGCACTGGATCAGCGACACCGAGCAGCCCAGCGAGCTGAACCACAAGGTGGCCAATTTCCGCGCGGCCGCCGACGTGCTCTACGCCGCCGAGGGGCTGACGCGCATCCCCAACACCGACCTGGCCGATCCCTACAACGCGCCGGTCGAATCCACCTACTCCGGCGCCGACGGCTACATCTACCGCTACGGCCCCGAGTACGTGCTGATCCTGTGGCGCAACACCGGCCTGGAGGGCCAGGACCGCGAGCTGGTCCTCACCACCGACCCGGCCGACGTCATCCACTGGTGCGATTCGTTCGGCAACTGCTACCCGCTGCGCAACCAGGCCGGCACCGTCAAGGTCTGGGTGCGCCCGGACGTGGTCTACCTGCGCGGCTTTTCGCGCCTGCCGACCTTCGCCCGCGAGACCACCGGCAACGACGCGCCCTACTTCATCACGACGCCCGTCACCCAGGCCGCGGCCGGCCAGCGCTATTCCTACACCGCCCTGGCCTATGACTCGGACGCGCCGGCCAGCGTCGCGGACTCCCTGCCCAAGCTCACCTACAGCCTGGTGAGCGGGCCAGCCGGCCTGACCATCGCCAACGGCGTGCTGAGCTGGACGCCGAGCACGCCCGGCGCGTACAACGTGACCCTGCGCGCCACCAGCCAGCACGGCGCGGCCAAGAGCGTGGACCAGACCTTCACCCTGAACGTGGCCGCCGGCGGCGTGGCCCCGCAATTCCTCTCGCTGGCCAGCCCGCTGGCCGCCCCGCTCGGCCAGGTTTGGCGCTACAACGCCAACGCCTGGGACCCGGACGGCGGCAGCCTGACCTACGCCCTCACCCAGGCGCCGGCCGGCATGACCATCGACCCGGCCTCCGGCTTCCTCCAGTGGACGCCGGCCAGCCTGGGCACCTTCCCGGTCACGGTCACGGCCTCAGACGGCGCCGCCACCACCTCGCAGACCTTCAGCGTGAAGGTGGGGGCCGGCCCGATCCCGGTCACCGGCCCGGCCTACTCCGTCCAGCCCGCCGCCGCGCGCCAGGGCCAGACGCTCACCTTCACGCTCCAGGTGCCCGGCTCCGGGCAGACGCTCACCATCACCAGCGTCCTCCCGACCCAGCTGAACTACGCCTCGGCCACCACCACTTGCCCCGGCGGCGCGCCCACCTACACCGCCGGCACGCGCACCCTGGCCTACACCGGCACACCGGCCAGCGGCCAGCTGTGCGCGCTCACCTTCACGGCCGCCGTCGGCACGGCGGCGCGCGTGACGGTAGTGAGCGCCATCACCGTGGATGACGGCTCGCCGGAAACCCTGCAGGTCAGCGTCATGCTCAACCCGCTGACGGCCTTCTTGCCCCAGATCAACCGCTGATGACCTCCATTCCCTTCCGCCCTCTGATGCGCCTGGGCCTGGCGCTGGCCGTGCTGCTGGCCCCGCTCCCGTCTCCCGGCCGGCCGGCCCTGGCCCAGACCGAGACGCCGGCGGCGGCCCTGACGGCCACCCGCGCCGAGTTGGACCTGAACGGCACCTGGACCTTCACGCCCTTGGACGGCACGCGCGGCCCGGGCGTGCCCACCGCTATCCGCGTCCCGGATGCCTGGGACGGCGCGCCCGGTTTCTCCGACACCACCTCCGCCGTCTACGAGCGCGCCGTGAGCGTGCCGGCCGAGTGGGCCGGCCGCGAGGTCTGGCTGGAGATCTATGAGGCCAACTGGCACGTGGACGTCACCGTCAACGGCACGGCCTTTACGCGCCTCTCGGAAGGCATCGGCGTCCCCACCAACCTGAACATCACCAGCGCCGTGCAGTTCGGGGCCAGCAACACGCTGAAGATCAAGGTGACCCAGGCCGGCCTGGCCTACGCCAAGGACCGGCCGGCCGGCACCTTCCGCTGGGAGCAGAACCGCGGCCTGACCGGCGACGTCTTCCTGCGCAGCTATCCGACCGTGCGCGTGGCCGACGCCTTCGTCAAGACCTCCGTGCGCCAGGGCCAGCTCAGCGCCGTCTATGAGCTGACCAACCGCACCGGCGCCGCCCGCACCCTGACCGTGACGCCGCGCGTCCTGGAGCTGGACGGCACCCCGGTGCGGGACCTGCCGGCCCAGTCCGTGAGCGTGGGCGCCGGCCTCACCGCCGCGCTGACCATCGCCCAGGCCTGGGCCAACCCGCGCCTGTGGTCGCCGCCCGATCCGCACCTGTACTACCTGGAGACCACGCTCACCGAGAACGGCGCGCTGGTGGACGTGCAGCGCGTGCGCTTCGGCTTCCGCGAGGTGTGGACGCAGGGCGCCGACCTGCTCCTCAACGGCGTGCCCATCACGCTCTTCGCCGACTCCAACGACCTGTTCCAGCACGCCTTTCTGAATTACTACTACACGCTCTGGTACGACGCGGCGACGACGCGCGCCACCACCGCCAAGCTGCTCCAGGCGCGCAACGCCATCCGCATCCACCAGGCGCCGGCCCCGCGCCCGCACGTCCTGGAGATCTTCGACGAGCTGGGCGTGCTGGTGATCGCCGAGTCGGCCGTCTACGGCGGGAGCTACTCCAACGGCTACGGCGGGCTGGCGGCCTCGTCGCAGAGCTGGTCCGAGGGCGTGGCCGGCCTGTCCGGCCCGGAGGGCCTGCAGGCGCTGACCACCTACATCGACAACGCCGTGCAGTGGATCCCCAAGTGGATCCGGCGCGAGCGCAACCATCCCTCCATCATCATCTGGTCGGCCGAGAACGAGCTGGGGCCGGGCTGGCTGAACCAGAACGAGGCCCAGCTCAAACGCCTGGGCGACAAGGTCCGCGAGCTGGATGCGACCCGGCCCGTCATCTTCGAGGGCGATCACGCCTGCTGCGGCTCGGACTTCAACTCCTTCCATTACAACCAGGACGGCCCCGGCAACGACTGGCCGGCTGACAACGACGTCTATACCTACGCCGCGCTCAACTTCAGCGCCAGCCGGCCCAACTCGCACAACGAGTACGCCTTCACGGGCTGGAACGGCAACGGCATCTTCGAGTTCAAGAACGTGGGCAGCCCGCCGGCGGCGCTGTTCACGAGCCTGCAGGGCACGCGCCTGCGCGCCGGCCTGCTCACCCGCGGCTACCGCTATCAGGGCTGGGCCACCCTGGCCCCGCACACCTTCATCTGGCAGTGGGCCGACTTCTACGGGCCGGAGGGGCGGGTGGAGGACGCCTTCGTGGCGCGCAGCTTCCAGCCCGTGGCCGCCTTCGACGTGGACTACGACAAGCTGGGCGAGAACCCGGCGCCGCCCGTCATCCCGGCCGGCGCGGCCGCCTTCACCCGCAAGGTCGTGGTCTACAATCAGGAGTACGGCGGCCCGGACGCGGTCACCCTGGTGGTGGAGGCGCGCTCCGACGGCGCCAGCGCGCCCTTCTACACCTACAGCCAGGCGCACACCGTGGCGCGCGGCCGCAAACTGGATGTGAACGTGACCATCCCGAACCTGCCCGCCGGCAGCCACTGGATCCAGCTGACCTACAAGGTGATCAAGGCCGGCGTGGAGCGCTTCACGGGCGAGACCCGCGATTTCCAGCGCGACGGCGCCGACAGCGCCGCGCCCGCCGCGCCGGCCGGCCTGCGCGCCTCGGCCAGCGGCGGCCCGCTGGGGGTGCTGGACCGCAACATGGTCTACCTCACCTGGGATCTGCCCCAGCCGCGCGGCGACCTGGCCGGCTGGGTGATCTCCCGCGGCACCAGCCCCAACCCCACCGGCCAGGAGGACGAGGTCAAGCTGTGGGGCGAGCGCGAGAAGTTCGACGCCTTCAACGAATACTTCGACGTGGTCCCCGGGGCCGGCACCTACTATTACCGCGTGCGGGCCAAGGA
>JAEURL010000662.1 GCA_016789165.1 Anaerolineales bacterium
CCGCCAGGTCCACGGGGGTCAGGCCCAGCGTGGTCAGGTTGGCGGGGTTGGCCACCGCCACCAGCAGGCGCAGCGGGCGCTCGCCCACGGGCTTGTAATCGGCCGTCTTCTGGCTGGTGTAGCGCGAGAAAGGGGTGTCCACCGAGGTGGCCAGCGGGCCCAGGTCTCCGCGCCGCAGGTGGTAGAGGCGCTCCCAGGGCAGGGCGTGCAGCTCCGCCGCGCGGGCGTCCAGGCGCAGGCGGACCCGCAGCCGGCCCTCGGTCTGGCTGGCGGCCCGCTCGCCGATGGCCAGGTAGGCGTCGCGGATGCTGCCGGCGAAGAGCGCCTCGTGGAGCAGCCGCCCGTAGGCGTCGGCGTTGGTCTGGGCCGCGCGCAGCCGGCCGGCGTCCAGCCGGAGCTGGCCGTCCTCCACCTTGGTGCCGTCATCCGATTCCACTTCCACCGGGTAGAAGCCGGCGGCGTCCTGGGGGCGGATCCGGATGGTCAGGTCAGCGTAGTCGGGCATGCCATCACACTCTCCCCGCGGCGGGGTTCGGGATTATCGCTAGGAAACGGTGGAATGGCGTTCATTCTATCACCGGGCCGGTGCGCGACAAAATAGGACCAAAGGTGTCCAGACAACGCGGTTTTTGGTGGGCCTGGCTTCTCCTTTATAATCGACGGCATGTGGATGGCTCTCTTCAAAACCATGCGCCCCAAGCAATGGACGAAAAACGTCTTCATCTTTGCGGCGCTCGTCTTCGATCACAAGCTGCTCCAGACCGACCTGCTCCTGCGCACGCTGGCCGGCTTCGGCCTGCTGTGCCTGCTCTCCAGCACGGTCTATCTGCTTAACGACCTGGCCGACATCGAGAAGGACCGCCGGCACCCCAAGAAGCGCCACCGGCCGCTGGCCTCCGGCCAGCTCAAGCCGCCCGCGGCGATCACGACCGTGGTCGTTTTTGTGGCCGTGGCCCTGCCGCTGGCCTTCCTGCTGGACTGGCGCTTCGGGCTGATCGGCGTGGTTTACCTGGCCGTCAACCTGCTGTATTCCTTCTGGCTCAAGAACATGGTGCTGGTGGATGTGCTGCTGGTGGCGCTCGGCTATCTGCTGCGCGTCAGCGCCGGCGCCGTGCTGGTGGCCTCCAGCATCTCGCCCTGGCTGTACATCTGCATGACGCTGCTGGCGCTCTTCCTGGGCTTCGGCAAGCGGCGCGGCGAGCTGCTGCTGATGCAGGCTGATTCCAGCACCTCGCGGCGCGTGCTGGAGGAGTACAGCCTGCCCTTCCTGGATGAGCTGATCAACCTGGTGGCCACGGCCACCATCGTGGCGTACTCGCTGTACACGTTCTCGGCCGAGAACCTGCCCCAGAACCACGCCATGATGCTGACGATCCCGTTCGTGCTGTACGCGATCTTCCGCTACCTCTACCTGATCCACATCCGGGGCGAGGGCGGCGCGCCCGACGAGCTGCTCCTGACCGACCGGCCGCTCCAGGTGACGATGGGGCTGTGGGGCCTGGCGGCTGTGCTGATCCTGTACCTGAACGCCCCGCGGCCATGATCAGCCCGGCCCGCGCCGCCGCGCCGGGCAAGGTCATCCTGCTCGGCGAGCACGCCGTGGTGTACGGCCAGCCGGCCCTGGCGGTGCCGGTGGCCGGCGTGCAGGCCGTGGCGACGGTGACGCCGCCGGCTGGGCCGCAGGCGGCCGCGGGCCTGTGGATTGAGGCCCGCGCTATCGGCCGGCGCTACCGGCTGGAGGCCGCCCGCCCGGCCGACCCGCTGGCGCTGGCGGCGCGGCTGACCCTGGAGAGGTGCGCCCCCGGCGCGCCGCCGCCGGCTGGCACCCTGACAATCGATTCCACCATCCCCATCGCCTCCGGGCTGGGCTCCGGGGCCGCCGTCTGCACGGCCGCGGTGCGCGCCCTGGCGGCGGCGCTGGGCCGGCCCCTGCCGCCGGCCGAGGTCTCGGCCCTGGTCTTCCAGACCGAGACGCTCCTGCACGGCACACCCTCCGGCATCGACAACACCGTCATCGCCTACGGCCAGCCGGTCTGGTTCGTCAAAGGCCAGCCGCCGGAGCCTTTCACCATCGCCGCGCCCTTTCAGCTGCTCATCGCGGACACCGGCCAGCCCAGCCCCACCCGGATCACGGTCGGCGATGTGCGCGCCGCCTGGCAGCAGGCGCCGGCGCGCTGGGAGGCTGTCTTCCAGGCGATCGGCGCCCTGGTGCGCGAGGCGCGCGCGCTGCTGGCGGCGCCGGCGGCCGGAGGCGGCCTGGGCCGGCTGGGAGAGCTCTTGGACCGCAACCACGCCCATTTGCGCGAGCTGGGGGTCTCCAGCCCGGAGCTGGAGGCGCTGACCGCGGCGGCGCGGGCGGCCGGCGCCCTGGGGGCCAAGCTCTCCGGCGGCGGACGCGGCGGCAACCTGATCGCGCTGGTGGAAGCGCCGGCGGCGGACGCGGTGGAGGCCGCGCTGCTGCGGGCCGGGGCCAAGCGCGTGCTGAGGACGATGGTAGGGGCGGAGGCGCAATGACGAGAGACGAAAGCCGGCTCGGCGAGGGGGAAGCCCAGGCCCCGACGCCTTCAACCCTGACCTTCTTGAAGCTCGGCGGCTCGCTCATCACGGACAAGGCCCGCCCGCGCACCCCGCGCCCGGAGGTCCTGGCGCGGCTGATGGCCGAGATCGCGGCGGCCCGCGCAGCCCGGCCGGACCTGGCCGTGGTGCTGGGCCACGGCTCGGGCTCGTTCGGGCACGTGGAGGGCAAGAAATACGGGACGCGCCTGGGCGTGCGCACGCCCGAACAATGGCGGGGCTATGCCGAGGTGCAGTGGGCGGCCAACCTGCTCAACCGCCTGGTGGTGGACGCGGCCCGCGCGGCCGGCCTGCCGGTGGTCAACTGCCCGCCCTCGGCCTCGGCCGTCTGCCGCGACGGCGTTCTGGAGGCGCTGGCGCTCGCGCCGATCGAGGCGGCGCTGGCCCACGGCCTGCTGCCGGTGGTGCAGGGCGACGTGGCTGTGGATACGGTCCGCGGCGGCACCATCGTCTCCACCGAGGACGTCTTCGGCTACCTGGCGCCGCGCCTGCGGCCGGCGCGCGTCCTGCTGGCCGGCCTGGAGCGCGGGGTGCTGGCGCGCTGGCCGGACGGGGACGTGATCCCGGAGGTCAGGGCGCTCGGCGGCGCGCCCTTGGCCGCGGTGGGCGGCGCGCACACGGCCGATGTCACCGGCGGGATGGAGGCCAAGGTGCGCGAGACCCTGGCGCTCACGGCCGGCGTGCCCGGCTGCGAGGCCCTGATCTTCTCGGGTGAAACACCCGGCCACGTGCGGCGCGCGCTGCTGGGCGAGGCGGTGGAGGGCACGCGCCTGCGCGGCGGCTGAGGGCCTTTTAAAACGTCCGCGCCCGGCCGCATGGGCCGGGCGCGGATCCCCAGGAGAGAAGGGACACACCGATCGGCAGCCGCTCAGTCCCCAGCGGGGGTGGGGGCCAAACGCGGCGCTGACGGCGCATGCGCCTCGCTTTCGGCCAGCTGCCGGTGATCCACGATATTTAGATACCGCACCCCCAGCGAGAAGGCCAGCAGGCCGTAGGCCACAATGCCGGCGCCCACCACCCACTCGACCAGGGCCGGCGTGTACTCGGTGTAGCGGGCCACGATCTCGGTGGGCAGGTAGGTGAGCAGCACCAGTTGGCCAACCAGGTTGGTATCCCAGCGGTAGGCCACCACGCCGCCGACCACCAGCGCCAGGGCCAGCATGCGCACCCAGGGGATGCGCCGGAAGCGCGGCAGGATCAGCAGGACGGCGGGCACCAAGGCCCCGAACAGGATCTCGCCAAACCAGAAGTTGAACGAGAGCTCGCCGCTGGTGAGCATACTCAGGCCTTCATTGCGGCCCGGCCAATAGGTGTAGGTCATGCTGAAGGCATCCCAGAAGCGGAAGTACAGGTAGCCCACCAGGATCCAGCCGATCACCAGGGCGAGGCGGTCCAGCAGGCTGTCGTCCACCTTGGCCTTGGGGGTCAGCCGGCCGGCCAGCATGGAGGCCAGCACGGTCATGGCCGGGCCGGCCGCCGCCGCCGAGAGGATGAACAGCACCGAGAGGTCCGGCTTGTACCAGATCGGCCGGGCCTTGAGCACGCCATACAGCGCGCCCAGGGATGACTGGTGCAGGGACGAGAGGCCCAGGCCGATCAGGGCCAGGACCGGGGCGTAATGGTGGACGCGGGACATCCAGCCGGCCAGCCGCGGCAGGCGGCTCTTGAACCACTCCGCCTGGGCGATGATGGGCATGGTCTCGAACAGCAGCACCGTGAAGTAGCACATGATGCACATGCTCACTTCCCACATCACGGAGTGCGTGTTCCAGTAGACCAGGGCGTGCCAGAACCGGAACGGCTGGCCGATATCCATGAACAGGCACAGCATGGCCATGCTGTAGCCGATCAGGCCGACGAAGGTGGCCGTGCGGGCCACCGGCTGGAAGCGCTTCAGGCCCAGCAGGTAGACGGCCGCGCACAGCAGGAAGGCGCCGGCGCTCAGGGCGATCGACGACAGGTCAATGGTGATCCACAGGCCCCACGGCACCAGGTCGTTCAGGTTGGTGACCACCAGGCCCTTCCACAGCACGATCACGCCGCCGACGGCGGCCGCCGCGATCACGAGCGCCAGGGCGCCGGCCCACAGCCAGAACGGCCCCGGGCGGCGGAAGCGGAGGAGATATTGTGGCAGAGTCATGACTGCGCCTCCTGGCGGGCCGGCAGGTAGTACACGCGCGGCCCGGTGCCCAGATCTTCCCGCAGGCGATAGTGCGGGTTCTGCGCCAGCAAGCGGCTGACCTCAGACTCGGGGTCATTCAGGTCGCCGAAGACGCGCGCTTTGGCCGGGCAGGCCACCACGCAGGCCGGCGTGGCCTCCGGGTCCACCCCGGGCGTCAGGCCCAGCGCCAGGCCGCGGTCGATGCGGTGCACGCAGAACGAGCACTTCTCGGGCACGCCGCGCGGCCGGCGCGCGATTTCGGGCTGGCCCCACTGCGGCACGGCCGGGTTCGGCCCGGTGAAATCTTCCCAGTTGAAGGCCCGCGCGCCGTATGGGCAGGCCACTTCGCAGTACCGGCAGCCGATGCACTTGTCGTAGTCCATCATCACGATGCCGTCGGCGCGGTAGTAGCTGGCGCCCACCATGCACACTTCCACGCAGGGCGCGTGCTCGCAGTGCATGCACGGCCGCGGCAGGAAGACCGGCTGGCCGTCCACCTGGCCGGCCGCGATGACGCGGTTCCAGGCGATGGTCGGCGGGACGTCGTTGTGGGCGCGGCAGGCCTGGGTGCAGTAGCCGCACCCCGTGCACTTGGCTTGGTCGATCACCATCGCCCAGCGGTGCTCGCTGCTGCCGACCGGCTGCGAGGCGCGCGCCAAGCGGGCGTACTGCAGACCGGCGGCGGAGGCCACGCCGGCGGCGGCGGCCGCCTTCAGGAAGGCGCGGCGGGTAAGACGCGGGTTCTTGGCCATGGGGCTCTCCTCTCCTGGCTGGGCCTATCGGCCGCCCGGCCGGCGCAAACGGCGCTCCATCCACGGCGCCACCACGATACCGACGCCGAAGCCCACCACCACGGACAGCAGCGCGAAACCAGTCGGGCTGACCGGCCGCGGGGCCGCCTGGGCCTGCACGTCCAGGGCCGAGTTCATGGCGTCCACGGGCACGGGGGTCGGCGTGACGTGCACGGCCGCCGTCTGCATGGCCTCCGTGGTGTGGCAGGCGTTGCAGGTGGTCACCTTGACGTCGAAGCTGTGGTCGCGCATCAGGTGCGGGTCCGCCGCCGGGTCATCCGGCTGGGTCAGGTGGCAATCCGCGCAGGTCATGCCTTCCACCGTGAGGTGGGCCTGGTGCGCGAAGTTTGAGTCGGTGTCTTTGTGGCAGTTGGCGCACAGCATGGAGGGGTTGTCGCCCTTCATCTCCTGGCCGGTGGCGTGCGCGTCGTGGCAGTCCACGCAGTTCATGTCCTGCTGGCCGTGCTGGCTCACCTGCCAGGCCAACTGGGTGGCCTTGTGGCATTGGCCGCAGCGGTCCGGCGAGCGGTCCAGCGAGGCCGGCGTGTCCGGGTGATCCGGCAGCACCAGGTGGCAGGTCTCGCACTGCAGGCCCTCCAGCGCGTGGCAGCTCAGGCAGGCCTGCGGCTTGCCCTGCTCTTCCCACAGCGTCTTGAAGTTCCCGGTGGCCGCGGCGCCGTGCTGGCCGGCGTCCATGGCGGTGAAGAAACTCGCGTGGCAGTCCTGGCAGGTCTGCGTGTCCGGCACGGCCGCCGGCGGCTGATCCGCCTGCGCCAGGGCCACGGAGACCAGCAGCAAGGGCAGGGCAAATGCTCCCCCAACTAGCCCACGGAAAATCCAACTCTTGATCATGGTTGTCATCCTTTCCCTCCGCCGGGCTACGCCAGGGCCGGCGCGCCGCGGAACACAGTGCAATCCAGACAGGTGGGCCGCAATTCGCCGCGCGGATCGCGGAACACCTGCCAGCAGGGCGTCTCCGGCTGCGCCGCCGCCGAGCAAGTCGCGCGGCGCTCGGGCGCACAGCCGCGCGTCTCCCAGCAGGGCGTGGCCAGGGCCGGTTGGCCGGCGCGCTTGGCGCGCACCGCCTCGCCCTCCGCCTGCCAGCGCGCATCCAGCCGGCGCAGCCACCACCCAATCAGGATGGTCAGGCCGAGCGGCACGCCCAGGCGCAACAGAAACCCCAGGAGGACGAAGAACGCGTCCATCATGGCCTCCTCTTTAGGCCAACAGTCTCCGCAGCAAGCTGCTGACCACAAACGTCACCGCCAACGGCAGCAGCAAACGAAACAGGATCATGCTGGTGACGACCCAAATGCCGAACATGGCGCCCTCCATGCGCCTCCTGTGTGGGGGAAGCGCACTTCCACTGTAGGCGGGCGCGCCGGCCAGGTAAATCCGGCC
>JAEURL010000699.1 GCA_016789165.1 Anaerolineales bacterium
GGGTGGCGGCCTGCGCGGCCGGCGGGATGAGCGCCTGCAGGGCCGGCCGGTCGGCCCAGGTGAAGAAAAAGCGCGGCGCCGGCCGCTGGCGGAAATACGCATGCAGGGCGCCCTGCGCCGCGGCAGTCTCCCCCCGGCGCGCGGCCTGCACGGCCGGCGCCAGCTCCGCCCGCCGCGCGTCCAGCTGGGTCCACAGCGCCGCCGGGCCGGCCTGCCAGGGGCGCGGCAGCAGCCGGCGCCGGCGGGCCCAGCGCCGGGCCTGCCAGCCCGCGAAGGCGCCCACGTAGGCCGGCCCTTTGCGGAGGAAGGCCCAGCCGCGCTGGGCGGCCTGCCAGACTCGTTGGAATGTGGAGGGCACCGTCATCAATCGCCCATCTCACGCGAGGCAGCATCCCGGGCACGGGTTCAACGCGCATTTGCCATTGCAACGACGTAATCGTCAGGATTATGGGCGCGGGCGGCGAGCCAGCGCTACGCCTGCAGGGTCTGATACAGTTCGAGGTAGCGGCCGGCCACGCTCTGCAGGCTGTACTTCTCGGCGGCGGTCCGCCGGGCGGCCTGGCCCAGCCGGCGCCGCAGGCCTTCGTCGTCCGCCAGGCGCTCCAGGGCCGCGGCCAGCGCCTGCCCGTCCGGGCGCGCCTCCACCACCAGCCCGTTCTCGCCGTCCTGCAGCACCCCGGCGTTGGCGCTGATGCGGCTGGTGACGCACGGCAGGCCGTGCGCCATCGCCTCCAGCAGCGCGTTGGACATCCCCTCGGCGCGCGACGGCAGCGCAAAGCAATCGGCCTGCTCCCAGAACGCGGTCACGTCCTCGATCTGGCCCCAGAACTTGACGCGTTCGGCCACGCCCAGCTGCCGGGCCTGCGCCTCCAGCTCCTGGCGCAGCGGGCCATCGCCCACCAGCCACAGGCGCCAGCCGCGCGCCGGGCAGCGCTGAACCACGCTCTGGAAGGCGGCCAGCAGCACGTCCAGGCCCTTGTTGGGGTGCAGCCGGCCGACGAACAGGATGGTCGGCTCCGGGCGCAGGGCGTAATCACGCGCGCCGTCCGGGTCGACGGCCACGCCGTTGGGGATGAAGACGATTTTCTCCGGCGGCACGCCGGCCCGCTGGAGCTCGCCCACGATCTCGGCGTTGATGGCCACAAAGCGGTCGGCGGTCAGCGTGGTGGGCAGCATGAACCGCTGGCCGGGCACCAGGCCGTCGCGCATCAGGAGCAGATCGCTCCCGGCCCCGCTGTTGGCGATCTTGATCAAGGTCTTCTTGCCCAACCAGCGGCCGGCCAGCACGGCCGGGAAGGCATGGTAGTTCAACTGGTGGATGTGGAGCAGGTCGTACTCGTGCCGGTGCCGCCACAGGTGCCAGAACAGCGTCAGAATGTACGTGTAGCCGCCGAATTTGCGCAGCCCTTTGAGGCCGAACATCTCCCAGAAGGTGAAATTCCGGAAGACCGGGACCGTGTCGATGACCTCCTGCTGGGCGGTGCCGCGGAACCACCAGCCGGTGACCACCGTGACCGGCTGGCCCAGCTGGCGCAGCGTCGTGGCGAGCTTGTGGGCCTGGCGCTCCGTGCCGCCCACCCAGGGGTGGTATTGCCGGACCACCATCAAGACACGCGTAGCCGCTTTCATCGTCTGCGCCTCAGGCCGGCCGGCGCCCGCTCACTTTTGCGCCGCCAGGGCGATCTCGCGGATCAGCCAGTAGGCGAGGGTCTTGCGCGCCGGCCGGGGCAGCCAGCGCGCGATCTGCTCCACGGCCGTGAAGGCCGCCAGCGGCAGCCGGAAGTAGCGGCCCTTGATCCGGAACAGCCCCTCCAGCCGCGTGTAGCCGAGCCGGCCCAGCAGCGCGGCCAGCTCGCCGTAGGTCCATTCCTTGAGGTGGAAGCCCTCCGGCTCGTCGGCGAAGTAGCGCGAGACGTCGTGCGGGCCGTCGTAGGCGTGCGGGGTCCGGAAGACGTAGCGGCCGCCGGGCCGCAGCAGGCGGCGCATCAGCTCAAAGTGCAGCTGCACGTCATCCGGGTGCAGGTGCTCCACCAGTTGGTCGCTGAAGACCACGTCCGCCACTTCGCTCAGCTCCAGGTGGTAGCCGTCGTAGACGACCAGGCGGAAGTTGGCCGGCAGCTGCGGCTGCTGGCCGCTCTGGTCCGAGATGTCGATGCCGATCACCTGCCGGACGCGCCCGGCCATCTCGGCCGCGAAGCGGCAATCGCCGGGCCCGATCTCGACGAAGACGGTCTCCGGTGTGAGGAAGGGCTTGACCAGCTGGTATTTGATGAAGTTGGCGGCGCGCGTCAGGGCCTCACTGCTGCGGCGGGTCAGCCGCGGGTGATCCGGCACCTGCGCGAACAGCTCGGTGTACATGGTGGCGTAGATGGCGCGGCGCCCCTCCCGGTCGGCGGCCTTGAGCCGGGCGGCGAGCGCCTTCTCCACCTGGTAATGGTTCCAGACCTGTTCGACGGTCCGGTCAGGGGGCAGCGGGGCGTGCAGTTGCATGGTCAGCTCTCCGGAGCGCGGCGGACGGTCAACCCATGAGCGGGCGCGCGGCCACGCGGCGGCCGGGCCGCGGCCTCACGGCAGCGGCCACAGCGCCTGGGGCTGGCTCTCAGGGCGAGGCGACTGGAATTGGAACAGGGCGCCAGCCAGCAGGAAGATCAAGGTCGTGGTGATCAACTGGGTCACGGTGGCGGTGTAGGCGTTGATCACGTAGCTCACCAGCGCGCCCCAGTAGACCACGATCAGCCAGCGGGTGGCCGGGTCATGGGCCTTGCGGAAGGGTGTAACCAGGCTGAAGCCGAGCAGGCCCAGCAGCAGCACGTAGGGCACGAAGCCGGCCAGGCCGGCCGACACCAGGATCTCGTAGTATTCGCTCTCGATGGCGGTATCGCGCTGGCCCTCGCGCCGGGCGATCCGGGCGAATTGCCCATGCCCCTGGCCCAGCAGCGGTTCACGCTCCCACAATTCGACGGCGTAGGCCCAGCCCTCCGTCCGGCCGTTGAGCGTGGCCGTATTGCCGGTCTCCACCCGGGCCGAGACCGAGCTTTCGCCCACCTGGTCCCAATACAGGTAGGTAATCCCGCCCACCACCAGCAGCAGCACCACGAACATGGTGCGGAAACGCGGGTAGAACCACTGGACGATGAACATGCTCGCCAGGCCCGCGATCCAGGCCGTGCGCCGGAAGGTGACGAAGAGGCCGGCCAGCCCCAGCGCGAGGGTCAGCAGGAAGAACAGGCGCCGGCCGGGGCGCTGCTCCTCCAGCAGCAGGAAGAAGTTGAGCGGGATGGCGATATCCAGCACGCGCCCGAATTCGTGGGGGTGGCCGAGCAGGCCGCGCAGGATGCGCAGGCCGTTGCCGTAATCCACCGAGGTCACCGCGCCGGCCGGCAGCAGGATGTGGCCCGTCAGCTGCTCATAGATGGCGTAGGCGCCCACGTAGGCCGAGAGCAGCGTCACCGCCACAATGGCCTTGCGGACTTCCACGCGGTCCCGCACCAGGTTCTTGGCCAGGAAGTAAACCAGGGGCGGGACGAAGTAGCGGTCGAAGATCCCCTGCAGGCTGTACCAGCCGGTCGCGGAGCGCGGCACGGCCTGGGTCATGCCAATCAGGAAGATCAGGCCCACCCATTCGATATTGGTGAAACGCACGAGCTTGGTGCGCCCGGCCGCCGCGCGCGCCAGCACCAGGGCGACGAGCAGGGCGATGCAGACGCGGGTGGGGGAGATATCGGGGATGCCGCTGCCCAGCGACAGGTTGAAATAAAGATCCGCCACGGGCTGGGTGATGATCCACAGCAGCAGGCCGTTCAGCGGGTCCCAGACAATCACCACCACGTACAGCAGCAGCGCGATGGCGGCCACGGCGGTCTGGCGGGCGGGGCTGGCCAGCAGGCCGCCCAGGCCGACGCCCAGGATCAGGATCGCCAGCACCGCGCCGGCCCGGATCAGGGCGGGCGGCACCCGGTCGAAGATGTTGCGCGGAGATTTGGCACTGACCGCGTTCATAAGTTCCAGCCTCTGTCTGGCCGGCCGTGAGCCGGGACGGCCGCGTTCATGGCTCAACCCGCATCCGGCGCTGCCCGGCGCCGCCGCGGCGGGCGGGTTCTGGCAGCGCCTGGTAAATCCGTTGGACAGCCGCCACGTGGCGCTGAATGGTGAAGCGCTCTTCCACACGCTGGCGGGCCGCCGCGCCCAGCCGGCGGGCCAGCTCCGGCTCCTGGACGACGCGCTCGATGGCGGCGGCGATGGCGGCCGGGTCCGCCGGCGGCACCAGCAGCCCGGTCACCTCGTCTTCGATCACGTCCAGCACGCCGCCGGCCGCCGTGGCGATCACAACCCGGCCGGCCGCCATCCCTTCGATGAGCACCCGGCCAAACGGCTCGGGCTCGGTGGAGCTCAGCACCAGCGCCTCCAGGGCCGCCACCAGCCGGGGCACGTCGCTGCGGAAGCCCGTGAACACCACCCGCCCCGCCAGCCCCAGCTCCTGGTGCAGCTGCAGCAGGGCCTGATAGTGGGCCTGGTTGCGCGGCGACTCTTCCGGCGCGCCGATGATCAGGCCCTTCAAGTCCGGCAGGCGCTGGCTGGCGCTGGCCAGGGCGCGCAGGAAGTGCTCGTGGCCCTTCCACCAGTCCAGGCGCCCCACGATCCCCACCAGCCGGTCGGTGCCGGCCCAGCCGAACTCCGCACGCACGGCCCGCCGGGCCGCCTCGGCCGGCTCGCTGAAATCCAGCAAGTCCAGCGCATTGTGGACGACGACGCCCCGCGCGGCCGGCAGGCCCTGGGCCTGGGCGTGCTGCGCCACGGCCTGGGAATTGTAGATAAAGGTCCGAACGCCGCCCGCAAACAGGCGATCAAAGCGCGAGAGATCGTCGAAGGTGCGCACGTGGCAGACGCACGGCGTGCCCGTCAGCCAGGCCGCCAGCACGCCGGCCCGGCCGTTGCGCAGCCCATTGTTCAGGTGGACCAGCGCAGCCTGGTGCTCGCGGATCAAGCGCTGAATCAGCCGGACGCGGGGCAGGTCGGTCCGCCAGAACTCCAGGGCCGCCTTGGCGAAGCCGTAGGCTTCGCCGGCCCAGCCGCCCACGCGCTGGCGCAGCCAGGCCTGGATGTCCCGCGGCGCCGCCGGCGGCGCGGCGGGGGCGCTGGCGCCCGCGGACGACCGGCCCGCGACGTGCGTGCGAATGCCGGCCTCGGCCAGGCGCTGGAGGATGTAATCGTCAGACTGGGCCAGGAAGAGCACCACCGGCTCATAGCGCTGGCGATCCAGGCCGCGCGCCAGATGATAAAGGCTGAACGCCGATCCGCCCTTGGTGGTTGTGGCGATGTAGAGAACGCGGCTAGGCGCCATGGTGCTTCACGAACCCAACGGCCGCCTCAGCCAGAGCCGGCGCGCCCGGCTCGCCGGGCTACGCGGCTTAGTCTTTGCCGGGGCCCCAGGAAGCCTGCAGCATGGTGCGGGCCTTGGCCTCGGCCAGCGGGTCCGCCTTGCGGCTGACGGCCAGGTATTCCAGGCTGAAGGCCAGGATGACCCCCAGCGCCAGGCTGGCGGCGCCGCCCAGGATCAGGACCCGGAAATCGAGGTTCGGCAGCGGCTTCAAGGGCGCGCGGGCCGGGATGGCCCGGATGAACCGGGCGCTCACGATCTCGCGCTCTTTGAGCTCCGCCTCCGTCTCCTTATCCAGCAGGGCGCCGTAGGCGCTGTCCAGCCGCTTGGCATTGGAGATCAGCTCTTCGTACTGGGCGCTGAGCTGGACGCGCACCTGCAGCTCCTGCTCCCGGTTGGCGATGATGGCTTCGTACTTGGCGGCCTCGGCGGTCTTGCCCTCGGCCAGGGCCTGGTCGCGGTTTTCCTTGGCGGTGGCGATCAGCCGCTCCTGCAGGGTCAGCAGCCCTTCCAGGGAGCCAATGTTATGCTCCGCCTGGAATTTCAGCAGCGCGGCCGTGGCCGCATCCAGCTGAGCCTTGCGCTCGGCCTGCAGTTCCAGGATCACCTGTTTGTTGGCCGTCACCGAAGCCGAGCTGAGTTCGCCAAAATAGCTCGAGGCGGTATCCACGAGCGAATTAGCGATGCTGGCGGCCAGTTCAGAGCTCTCGGCCGTGACCTGCAGCTTGACGAAGTCGCTGTTCGGGTCCGCCTCAATCACCACCTGCTGCAGGAGCTCATCCGGTTCCACCTGCAGGCCGAGCTTGGAAATAACCTGACCCACCACGAACTCGCTCTGCAGCACTGCCAGGAAGTTGTTGCGGGTGTAGGCCAGCTCTTCGCGGCTGGTGGACGTCCGGAACTCGTTGACCAGCGAGACCTCATTCGGCAGAGGCGTGGTGACCTGGAAGGAGGTCGTGGCGCGGTAAACGGGCTTGGCGAAATAGGCGGCCAGCAGGATCGTGCCGATGGTGACGGCCATCAACAGGCCAATCAGCGGCAAGCGCTTGACGACAATCCGTACATAGGTTTGCAACTCGCTCAAGTTCATCGACGTGCCTCCTGCCATTCCTCAATTCGCCAAAAATGCCACCGGGGCCTGATTAGGTGGACCGCGCGTAGTCTCACGCCAAACGGTGGAGATCCCCGAAGTCTCCGACAATATCAGATTAGTATCTGGGTATCCCAATTCTTCATTATGATAATGTTATGGCCGAATGGCACAATAGACCTCAACTCCTAGGCACATTCCGGCCTCACCTTAGAGAACGGTTAATTCACCGCCCTCAGCCGGGCCTGAACCAGGGCCGAGATCTGCTGAACGCGCTGATCCCAGGTGTTTTCGGCCGCCAGGCGCCGGCGGGCCTCCACCTGGCCGGCCCCCCGGTCCTGAAGCGCGGCCTCCACCCCGACTAGGAAATCCTCCGGAGAGCCCGCGATCCGCACGTACTGCCCGTACTCCTCCAGGGCGGGAATATCGACTGAGACAATCGGGATTCCGGCGGCCAGGTACTCGTACAGCTTGATGGGGTTGATGTTCTGGGCCTCTTCCCCCGGACGGTACGGGATGAGGCCGACATCGAAGGTCGGCAAGTAATAGGGCACCTGCTCGGCCGGCTTCTGCCCCAGGAAGTAGACGTTGGGCAGGGCCCGCAGGCTGGCCAGTTCCGCTTCGGCGCCCGGCTCCCAGACCGAGCCGACCAGGGCCAGCGACCAGGTCGGCCGCTGGCGGGCGATTTCGGCCAGCAAGGGCAGATCCAGCCGCAGGCTGATGTGCCCGGAATAGCCGATGATCGGGCGCGGCAGGCGCCGGATATCCTCCGGCACCGGCAGGCCGGCCTGCCAGGCCCGCTCAAAGGCCGCGAAGTCCACGCCGTTCGGGACGAAGACGGTCTGCGGGTTGTAAGGCGCCTTGCTCTCCAGCAGCTTGCGCGAGGTGACGATCACGAGATGGGCGCGCGCCAGCAGGCGCGGCTCCTCGCGCAGGATACGCTGGCGCATTTCGGGCGTATGGTGCCGGTAGGCCGCGTACTCGTCGTCCACGTAGCAGACGATCAGGCGCTCGTCCAGCGAGCCGATCAGCTCGGCGTCTTTCACCTGAAACACCCACGTGATCGGCCGCTCGATCCCCAGCTGCGCCATGGCCCGCCGCAGGGCCAGACGGCGCAGCCCGCGCGTCAGGCCGTCCAGGCCGGGCCGCTCCGTGCGCGGCGCCCACACCGGATGGCGGTACAGCCACAGGCCGTCCGCCTCGGGCACCAGGCGCGGCCGGCGCCAGGCCTCGGACTTCACCCGCCCGCGCCGCAGGTCGGCCAGCCAATGGACCTTCGGCTCCACGTACAAGACGGTATTGTCGCGCGCCAGCCGCGAGAAGATGTGCTGGCGGTTGCGCCAGATATCGTGCCAGGGGCCCTGGGCAAAGTGGACGATCTGCTCGCCCCGCAGGCCGGCGCCGGCTGGGCTGGTTTCCGTGGTCATGCGCTGCGTCCCTCGGAGACGAGCGGGGTCCCGGCGGCGCCCAGCGCCGCCTGGTAGATCTCCGCCATTTGGGCGCCGATGGCGCGCCAGTCATATTGCCGGGCGTGGGCCAGGATCGCGGCCGCGGACCAGTCTGTGGCGCGCGCCTGGCGCAGCGCCGCGGTCAGGCCGCCGGCGGCGGCGGGCGGGTACAGCACCCCGGCGAGCGGCGGCACCACCTCGGCCAGATAATCCAGCGCCGGCGCCACCACCGGCCGGCCAAACGACAGCGCCAGCAGGGCCGACCCGGAAGTGGTGCTGCGCGCATACGGCAGGGCCACCACGTCGGCGGCGTTCAGGTAGACCTGCAGTTCGTCGTCCGGCACAAAGCCAGGCCGGTACAGCACGCCCGGCCCCTGGGCCAGCGCCGCGATCTGCGCGCCGTACTCGGCGTGCGCGACCTTGCCGGCGATGACGAGCTTGAGCGCGGCCGGGCCGAGCTCCGCCTGGGCGGCCAGCAGGCTTTCCAGGCCCTTGTAGGGGGCGATCTGCCCCAGGGCCAGGGCCACGAAATCGGCGGGGGCCAGGCCCAGCCGGGCGCGGGCCTCGGCCGGGGACAGGCGATTGGGATACTGGCCGATGTAATGGCCGTGCGGCACGACGAAGACCGCGCGGCGCCGGCCGTAACGGGCGGCGACCGCCCGGGCCGCCGCCTGGCTGTGGACGTGGATGGCGTCCGCCCCGGCCAGGATCAGGCGGTGCGCCGCCTCCGCCAGGCCGGCGGAATAGCCGGCGCCGAAGTTTGGCTCCAGGTTGTGGAGCGTATACACCAGCCGCGCCCCGGCCCGCCGCGCCAGCGCCAGCGCCAGCGCCAGCCGGCCCAGCTCGCCGGCCATGCGCGCCGGGTGGACAAGCCGGTTGTGGCCGAGCTTGTAGATCAGCCGGCGGTAGCCGGCCGCCGACGCGCCAAACCAGGGCTGGGGCCGGATCTGGCTTTCCACCCAGTGGACGTGTACGATCCCGCCGGGGCGGGCCTGCCGCAGCGCCCAGCCCGGCGTCAGGCGCGCCACCAACGGCACCGGCTCGGCGCAGTACGGCTGAACCGCCTGTTGAAATAGGGTGATGTAGGGATTCGCCTGCGGCGAGACGTTCGCGACCAGGGCAACGCGCATGAGCTTCTCGACAGACCCGCGGTTTATCCGGCTAGAAAGATTTCCGCGGCGGTCCGCTCTTGCCGGGCCGCACCACCCCCACCACGGCCGTCGCCAGGTGGCGCAGGGCGCGCAAGCCGGCCTTGATACCGGCCTTCACCGGGGCCGGCAGCGGCCGCAGCTGCTGCTTGGCCCACAGGATGCTCTCGTTGTAGAGGGCGCTGCGATGGCGCGGCAGCCCGGCCGTGATCAGCAGCTCGCGCCAGCACCGCCCGCGCTCGCCCAGCCGCAGCGGCGCCCGCCCGAGGGCCGCCGCCTGCTGCTGGAACCAGATCCACACCGGCAGGTGCAGCCGGCCGCCCAGGGCCGGATCAAACCAGGCGGCGCGGTTCTTAATCAGAAAGGCGCGCGTGGAAGTGTTGGGATGGTCGCGCCGGAAGAA